>JAUVPB010000190.1 GCA_030598925.1 Actinomycetes bacterium | reverse complement strand
CGCTAGAGCCACGTCTCCGCGAGAGTGCGAAGCAGCGGATCGCGGCGTACTCCGGCTTGACGGCCGAGGTTCGTGGTCTAGCGCGCGGGCAGACGATCGGGCGGTCGCAACGCCTCGTGAAGGTCGCCGTCCAGGCGCCGCGTGGCATTCGGCGAACGGTATTCCGCGTCGACGGCCGCGTGGTGTGCATCCGGGCGGGCAACCAGAAGCGGCGTTGCAAGCTGCCCGCTCTCCGTGCCGGCTCGCACAACCTCGTCGTGACGGTCACCGACGGCGACGCATGGACTGTCCAGGAGATAGTCGGCTTCCGCGTGCGCTAGGCCGCCGTCGAATCGTCGCCTCCGGAGCCAGCCTGCGATCCGGCGAACTCGCCAGGCGGAGCAGAGCTGATAGCGGTCTCGAGCGACTTCTCTAGCTGGCCGGCAATGGCCGACCAGTCGTACTTCTGTTCCACAAGCTGACGCCCGTTCAGCGTGAGGCGACGGCCGAGCTCGGGGTCGCCGAGCAGACGGTCGATGGCCTGGGCGAGTGCCGCTGCTCCGTCGGCTATGAGTAGGTCGTGCTCGTGCTCGACGTCGAGCCCCTCGCAGCCGACTGTTGTCGTCACCACCGGGCGCCCCCTTGCGAAGCTCTCCAGGATCTTCAGCCGGGTGCCGCCACCGAATCGCAACGGGACCAACAGCATTCGGCTTGCCGCGAAGTACGGTTCCGTGCTCGGGGCGCGGCCGACGATCTCGACCGCCTTGGGAGAGCGCTTCGCGAGACGTTGAACCTCGGAGCGTGGATTCGAGCCGACGACCACGAGGCGGACGCCTGTGTGCGTGATCCGGGGCAACACCTCCTCGATCAGGAACCCCACGGCGTCGACGTTCGCGCCGTAGTCCAGGCTGCCGACGAACAGAATCTGCGGGTCCGGCGCCTCCTCGGAGATCACGGGAAGGCCCTGCGTGTCCACCCCGTTCGGGACGAGATCCACGCGACCAGGGGTGAACTGCTGGAAGTACGCGACCTCGCGCTGGGAGACGGCGGTCGTGCGCGCGACGGATTGCGTAGCGTCGCGCTCGAACCGCTCGACGGCCTTGAGTTGTGAGCGCGCAGCGAGCGAGCGCAGACTCAACGAGTCCGCCGACGCCATCGACTGCAGCCGATGGTATTCAGCGTTCTGCGAGTCGAGCACGGTGCGACACCGGAGCTCGGCCGGTAGATAGGTGAGCATGTAGCTGAGAGCGACGACGACGACGTCGAACTCCTGCCCGCCGAGCCATTCGTGAAAGGCTCGCCGTGAGCGGCGATTCAGGAAGAACTTGTCCTGGAACGCGCGGCCTCGGAGCACGTCGAGGCGCGAGCGGGCGAGCCGCCACGCCGGCCTCGGCCGCCGCTGAACGAGCACGCCCGCGGGCGAGATCGAGTTGAGGCTCTCGAGATCGTCGCTCGCGACTGGACCATGCTCGATGCTGAACAGCGAGACCTCCCACTTGCGTCGCACGAGCTCCCGCATGAGGTTGAAGGCGCGGAGCCGCTCGCCACTCACGGGTGGGATCGGAGCCGTGTGGGTGACGAAAAGGACCCGGCGGCGAGCCGTCATGCCAACAGCCGTTCGTAGAGCGCCTTGTAGCTCGCAACCATTCCCTCCAGCGAGAAGTGCTCGAGGGCGCGCGTGCGTGCAGCCGAGCCCAGCCGGCGCCGGAGCGCGGCGTCACCGGCGAGGACATCGATGGCCTCGGAAACCGCGCTCGCGTCGTCCGGGCCAACGAGCAATCCGGTCTCGTTGTCCAGAATCAGCTCGCCCACGCTCCCGACGTCAGTGGCGACGATCGCCAGTTCTGCGAACATCGCTTCGATGATGGAAAGCGGGAGCCCCTCGTAACGCGACGGGAGGACGAAGACGTCGGCGGCTCCCAGCTCCGGTGTGGGGTCGTCGAGCCAGCCGACGAATTCGACTCGATCGAGGATGGCGCGGTCGCGCGCCCGAGCGTGAAGATCCGCGCGCATGGGTCCGTCGCCGACGATGCGGACGGTGACGGTCGGCAGAGCCGCGACGGCGTCGATCAGGACGTCGTAGCCCTTCTGCTCGTCCAGCCGGCCGACGGAGAGGCAGACGATGTCGGGCCGCTCTCGCTCACGTCGCGGGGCCGCGTCGCTTGGCCGGCCGTTGTAGATCGTCTGGACAGAATCCCTCGGTAGCCCAACCCAGCCCTCCAACTCTCGCGCCGCGTCTCTTCCGACTGCGATGTGCGCATCGAGACGCGCGGATAGAGCTCTCTTGATGATGGCCTGTCGTGCGTTGGCCGGTGGGATAGGAAGCTGTTCCACGGCCACGACTCGGGCGCGGGGCGTTCGCAGCGCCGCGACCGTGCCCCACTGGCACGAGTACGGGTGTCGCAAGCTGAGGTGGACGATGTCTGGGTCCAGCCCGCGGAAGGTCTTGATGTGCTCGAGTCCGGCGTGCAAGCTGACCTTGGAAGGCGCCGCGGGGAGCACCACCTTGTCGGCTGTCGGAGCCCGCGCCGAGAGCCAGTCGACCACGTTGCGGTCGACGCCTGCGACCGAGAGTTGGAAGTCGTTCTCCAGGTGCTCGAGGAGCGATGCAAGGCACTCTTCGGCGCCGCCGATCTCGCTTGCATCGAGGTAGGCGAGCAGATGCGGGCTGCTCATGCTGCGCGTGGTGTTCCTGCACCCGCCCGTGACGTCAGACCGAGCGTGGCACCGTGGATCGCTGCTTGGTACGCCTCAAGGTGTGCGCGCCCGGTCTCCTCGGGGCTCGGCGGTGCTGGAGGCGGCGGCGGCAGTGGGCCACGAACCGCGGTGGCCCACGCCGCGACGGTTCGCGGAAGTGTGAGCCCGCTGTCAGTTGCCACCACAGAGGCTGCGAGTTGCGCTGCGTCTGAGGCGATCACAGGCGTGCCGCATGCACGTCCGAGGTGGAGCAGGCCGCTGTCGCTTCCGCCTGAGTACGGGAGGAGGATCGCGTCCGAGGCGGAGATCGCCCGGTGGAGGTCAGCGTCCTCGGCGTAGCCGAGACGCACGACGACGCGGGGGCTTCGAGCGAGACGGTCGACGACCGCCTGCTCGCTCCGTGAATGAAGCTCACCCATCACAAGAAGCGTGGGTGCATCGAGCCCGAGCGCGTCCCAGACGTCCGCGAGCAACTCGTAGCCCTTGTACGGGCGCACGAATCCGAGCGCCGAGAGCAACCGCCCCTCGGTTGGCAGGCCCAACTCTCGCCGCGCGTCGGTGCGATCGGTGGCGTGCACCCGGTCGTCGACCGGGTGCTCGATCACGGTCGCCTGGACCCCACTCAGCTCCTGGAGTTCCTCGGCCGCAGGCTGACTGTGGACGATCACACCGTCCGCTGCCTGGTAGATACGGGCAAACCGCGCTCGGTCCCTGCGCGTATGTTCGTGTGGCAGCACATCGTGCGCCGTCCACATCACGGTCGTCTGCTGGCCAAGCTGTTTCAGCAGGCGATGGTCAAGCCGTTTGTTGATCGCGTGTTGGAAGTGAACGATGTCGGGCTCGAGCTCTCGTCTCGACTCGCGCACCGCCGCGGCCCCGCCGAGCCAGACCGAGAGTCGGTGAGCGTAGAGCCGGACTCCGTCGGGCCTGTCCGAACCGAAGAGCAGGTCTGGCATCCGAGGGAGGAACGGGTAGGGGTAGAGGGCAGGGTCGATCACGCGCGAGCCCAGGACACTCACATCTGCTCCCGCGGCAGACAACGAGCGAGCGATCATCCCCGTATACGGGACGAGGCCGCCACGACTTGACGGGTCGACGAGGAGTACGCGTAGCTCAGGCAGGATCGGTCCTTCGCGTCCGGGCGTAGTTGAACACAGCGAGTCGCTCGTCTCGGTCGAGCCCCGTGACCGCCAACAGAGCGAGATACGTGACCATCATCGCGACGCCGGCTCCAACGACGGGTCCGAGCCCGCTGACGCCGGCCTCAAGGAACGCCCAGCCCATCGCCGCCGTAACAAGACTCGGGATCGCGTGCGCGCGCACGAGCGAACCCAGCCAGGTGGTGAGCGACAGACCGAACGTGCGAGCGATGTACGGCACGGCGAGCACCACGTGTACGAGCGCGGTCGAGATCAACGAGCCGATTGCGACGCCGACGATGCCGTACTTCAGCCCGAGCGCAATGCTGAGTGCGAGGTTGGCCACCGCTTCACCCGTGAGGGCCAGTGCTGGGTAGCGGAAGGCGCCGACGCCCATCAGCATACGGATGCCGACCGAGGGCAACGTGGCGAGGGCGGCGTTTGCGGCCAGCAGCGCCACGACCACCGCGGCTTCTGCATAGCCGTTCCCCACCCAGGCCTCGATCGCGGGCTCGGCCAGAATGCCCACGGTTAGAGCAATGGGAATGGCGAGCGCCAGGGAGATTCGCGTTCCGGTCAGGATCGCCCCACGCAGGCGAGCCTTGTCGCCCAGAGCGGACAGCTCGCTCGACAGCGGAAAGAAGCCGTCGGTGACGGGGTTGACGAGCTGTGTACATGCGAGGGCGAGCTTCTGGCCGACGGCATAGACAGCGGCCTCGGGGACACCGACGACGATGCCGACGACCACGGGGTCGATGCGCAGGGTCAGCACCGTGGCTATCTCGCTAAGCGAGAACCACACCGACATACCCGCGAGCGGTCGCACAAGCCGCCGCTCGAACAGCCGTGGCGAGAGCAGCGGGCCGCCCAGAAGCTTGCGGGCAATGACGAAGCGCGCGACCTGTCCGATCAGGGCGATAACCACGGTCACGATGGCCAGTTCGACGAGCCCGCCACCCAGTGCGAGCACGATGACCCAACCTGCGGCCTGCGCCAGCAGAACAACGAGGAGGGTCGTGTTGAGCAGGTCGTAGCGCTGTAGGCCGATCAAGACTCCGCCGAACGTGTCCGAGGGGATGGAGATCGCGAGGTCGAACGTGATGAGCAGGCAGACGACGAGCGCTGCTGCCTCGAGTTCGGGCGGAATGTCGAAGATGGAGGAGAAGAAGACCGAGATGACGACGCCGGCGATCAAGGCGATCAGGCCAGGAACTGCGAGAATCCAGAACGACGTAGCTGTTGCCTGCCGCAGCTGCTTCGGGTTTCCGGTCGCGTCGAGTTGGGCGATCTTGCGTACCGTGGCGCCACCGAAGCCGAACTCGAGGAGTTCAAGGTAGAGCGCAAGCGAGCCGACGAGGACCCAAATGCCGAATTCTGTTTTCCCGAGGCCTCTGACGAGCACGGGCGTTACGCCGACCGCGACCGCAATAAGCGCAGCCGCGTAGAGGTAGTTGGTGATGATCGTACGCTTGTATCGAGCCGGCAGAGTAGGGCGGGCGGCTCCGCCATTTGGCTCTCCACGTAATGGGACAGGCCGTGCCAGTGTGTCGTTGGAGGGGTCCATATCCCTAGCGCATCATCGGCGGTCGCAAAAGCTAACTGGAGGGCACTCCGGCGCCCGATTCTCGGTGCCCGGAAGGCGATGTCCCACCCGCG
>JAUVPB010000034.1 GCA_030598925.1 Actinomycetes bacterium | reverse complement strand
TGCCGTGAGGCCGCTGACCGACGCCGCCACGCGTCAGACGCTCGAGCGCTTCCAGTTCACTCTGTCACGCATGATCGTGGTCGGACGGCTCCTCGAGGGCGCATTCGGCCCACCCAACGAATCAACCTAGGAGATCCGATGAGACTGGAAGATCAGGCCGTTCCGGGCCCGCCCCGCGACTACGTCGGCTACGGGCGTCAGCGGCCGCGCGTCGTCTGGCCAGATGAGGCGCGGGTCGCGGTCAACCTCGTCGTCAACTACGAGGAAGGGTCCGAGTACTCGATGCCTGCGGGCGACGGCAGGAATGAGGGGCTCGCCGAGATCAACTACGTTATGCCGTCCGAGTTCCGCGACCTCGCCGCCGAATCGGTCTACGAATACGGGAGCCGTACCGGGATCTGGCGTCTCCTGAGCCTGTTCGAGGAGTACGACATCAAGTCGACCTTCTTCGCCTGCGCGGTTGCGCTCGAGCGCAACCCGGAGGTCGGAACGTGGGTGCGCGAGGCCGGGCACGAGCCCTGTTCACACGGCTGGCGCTGGACAGAGCACTGGCTGCTCGACCGAGAGGAGGAACGGGCGAGGATACTCGCCGCCATCGGGGCGATCGAGAAGACCTGCGGCGAGCGCCCGCGCGGCTGGTACTGCCGCTACGGACCGAGCGTCAACACCCGCGAGCTCCTCGTCGAGGAGGGCGGGTTCGTGTACGACGCCGATGCGTACAACGACGATCTCCCGTACTTCGTCAACGTCAACGACACACGTCACCTCGTGGTTCCCTACAGCTTCACGTACAACGACGGCCGCTACGTGCTTGCCCAGGGCTACGCGAGCCCGACGGATTTCTTCGACCACTGCAAGCGCGCGCTCGACGAGTACCGGCGCGAGGGCGCCGCTGGCGCGCCCAAGATGATGTCGATCGGCCTCCACGCTCGCTGGGCTGGCCAGGCCGCACGCACCTCGGGCTTGAGAGAGTTCATTGAGTATGGGCTGGCCCAGGGAGACGTCTGGTTCGCTCGCCGCCTAGACATCGCCAACTGGTGGCTCGAGCACCACGAGGACTTCGCGCTCGCCAGAGCTCGACGCGCATCGCCCGCAATGAGTAGGCGCGAGAGGTGGCGCACGCGGTTCGCAGCGCCCAAGTGGCGCTCGCTCGCCGGCGCCACGGTCGCCCAGGTCGGCCTCTCGTTCCTCGAGCAAGGCGTGCCGTCGCTTGTTCCGTTCCTCAAACGCGACCTCGGACTCTCGTCGGCCGTCGCCGGCCTGTACGGCACCGGAATCAACCTCGGACGCTCGCTCGCGGGACCACTCTCGTCGCGTCCGGTCGAGCGGCTTGGCGAGCGGCGAGCCATCCTCGTCGGTTGCTGGACCGCCGGTGCGCTGGCGATCGCCGCCTCGCTCACCCAGCCGGCGCCGCTCGTGCTGTTCCTGCTCATCCTGTCCGGCACAGCACAGACGGTGGCCATTCTCGCTGGGATCAACGCGGTCACGACCTGGTTCGCGAGCGGCACCCGCGGGATCGCGATGGGTGTGCGGCAGACCGCCGTCCCCGTCGGCGGCCTACTCGCAGCGGCCATCCTGCCGTTCGTGGCGCTCACCCTCGGCTGGCGGCAGGCGCTCCTGATCGCCGGGGGCGTTTCGCTTGCAACGGCCGCGCTCGGCGTCGCCATCTACCGCGATCACCCGGCCGCGCGCGTGCAACAGCACGAGGGTCTCCGTGCCGCCATCCCGATCGTGCTCCGCGACCGCTGGCTGCGACGAGCGATCGCGATCGGCGTCGTGCTCGCCGGTGGCCAGTACGCCGTGGTCGCATACATCCAGCTGTTCCTCGTCGAAGACCTGGACACCAGCGCGTCGTTCGCAGCGGCTGTGCTCGTAGTAACGCAGGCGTTCGCGATCGTGGGGCGCCTCACCTGGGGCGTCGTATCCGACGTGACGTTCGGTGGAAGCCGCCGTGAGGTGCTCGCGTTGATTCTCAGCATCGCGGCCCTCGCCGCGCTCGGCATGGCGTTCCTCCCCCATGCGCTCCTGTGGCTCGTGTTTCCGCTCGCGGGCGCACTCGGCTTCTCCGCGGTCAGCGCGCCAGGGATGTTCCTCGTGCAGGTCAGCGACCTCTCGCCCCGTGAGCTCGGAGCAGCCCCAATGGGGATCGCCATCGGCTTCATCCAGGGGGCGACGTTCCTCGTCCCACCCTTGTTCGGGCTGCTCGACGACGTTTCGGGCAGCTTCCGTGCGTCATGGTTCGGGCTGGCCGCGTTGTTCGCCGTCACGATCCCGATCGCCCTCTCGGTCCGCACGCGACCCGGCTCGCGCCGGACGGATTCCTCCGCCTAGCTGAGAACCTACGTGTACACGGAGATGGGCGGTGACGTGCCGTTCAGGACGTAGTCGCCCACGAGCTTGACCTTGTACGCCACCGGATCGTGCAGCGTGAGCGTCCGGGCGTTTCGCCAGTGGCGGTCGTAGCCAAATTTTTCGAGCACCGAGCCTGCCCCGCATACCTGGAACAACGACTCAGAAACGTCGAGTGCGGCCTGCCCCGTGACGATCTTCGCCTGCGCAGCCGCCACGGAGGCGCGGTCCCTGACCTCAGGGGAGAGATTCTCGAGCGCCGAGAGGCGTACGTTGATAGCTCGTTCGAGCATCGCGTCGGCGGCCGAGACCTGCGTCTGCATCTGGCCGATCGTGTGGACGACGTAGGGGTCCTCGGTCGCCCGCTCCACCTCCGCGTGGGGCCAGGGGCGGCTCCGCGTTCGAACGTAGTCCCCGGCATCGGCGAGGGCCGCGCGAGCGATCCCGAGCAGGATCGCACTGAACATGCATTGGCCAAGGCTCCCGAACAGCGCGTCCGGCGTGTTGAAGTGATCGATCGTGAAGACCGACTCGGCCGGTACCAGGACGCTGTCGATGTCCATCGACCCTGAGGCCGTGGTTTTCTGCCCCATGCCTGACCAGTCGTCGTTGATGGTCAGTCCGTCAGCGTCGCGCTCGACGATCGCAACAAGGAACTCGGGTTCTGGATCGGCGTCGCGAAGGCCGAGCACGTAGAAGACGTCGCCCGCGTGCGAGCCCGTGCAATAGAACTTGGAGCCGCTCAGCGTCCACGTCTCATCGTCGTTCGGCTCGAGCGAGACCGAGTAGTCGAACACGGTCTTCGTGCCGACCTCGGAAAAGGCGTTGCTGATGAACATTCCGTCGTCGACGATCCGCTCGTAGTAGCGCTTGCGAACGTCATCGGAAGCGTGCACGCCGTTGATCAGCGCGATTCCGTACATGTGAATCAGAAACATTTGCGCGACGGACGGATCGCCCTCTGACAGCGCCGTCAGGACGTGTACCAGGTCACGTGCGTCGCCACCCAGGCCGCCGACTTCCTCCGGGACCAGGAGTGAGCACAGCCCGCTCTGCTTGAGCCAGCCGGTCTCAGTTGTCGGAAAGCGGCGGGCTCGGTCCCGCTCGCCGGCACCTTCGCGAAGCTGGTCTCGCAGGTCGCGGGCAATGACGACGGCTGGGGACGACGTACTCTGCGTCGAAACGGCCACTCAGAACTCCTCTGGTCTTGATGGGATCCGCTCCCGTGGCCCGACGAACGCGACCGCGTCCACGATCATCGCATGCTCCGACGTCACGATGACGGGGTTAAGCTCGAGCTCCTCGAGTCGAGCGGGCAACCGGTCGAGGGCCCTCGAAACCTGAACGAGGAGGTCGATGAACCGGTCGCGCGCCGCACCCGGATCGTCGAGGGTGCCGAACGCACGCGAGATCGCGAGGCTGTCGAGGGCAGCGAGCGCTTGGCTCGGGGTCAACGGAAGCGGTCGAGCCACGATGTCTGCTTTCGCCTCGACCTCGGCGCCGCCGGCCCCCACGAAGAGTGTCCAGCCGAACGCGGAGTCGTTGCGGACGCTCACCAGCAGCTCGATCCCGGGCGGCGACATCTCCTCGACGAGCACACCCTCGAGCGCGAGCCCCTGATCGACTGCGCGCTTCGCGAGATTCGCGGACACGGCCGGAACGTCGGCCGCAGCGCAGTCCAGCTGAACGAGCCCACGAGCCGCCTTGTGAACGACGCCTCGCGCCTGCGCCTTGACGGCGTACCGGGCGTCGCTGTCAAGCGCTGGAGATTGGCCATCGACAACGAGCTGGCCGGTCGGCACGAGCAGGCCGGCACCTGCGAGCTGCCGTTTCAGCTCGTGCTCGCCGGCGACCTGAGGCGCGCCGCGCTCGTCGCGAGCCGGGTCGCCGTCCGTGTGGGGTGGCGGCTGATCGAGCGGCCTCGGCTCCCAGAGCCGGGCGACGGCCCGGATGCATGGTCCGATGTCGGCGAACAACGGGATGCCGCCCTCGCCAAGCCGTTCGCGTACGACAGGCGACGCGCCGATCCACACGACCGCAAGCGCCGACCTCGCGGGGATCTCGGCGCCGAGAAGTGCCTCGACGACACGGTCTGCGGTCTGACCGCCAACGCCCACGAACACCACGGTTGCGCCGACATCGGAATCCTTTGCCAGGGCCTCGACGGCCACACGGACCATGTTGGGATCGTTCATAAGGTTGCCTGTGAAATCGACGGGGTTCTCGGCTCGGCCGAACGGCGGGATCACGGTCGCGAGCGCGGCGACCGTTTCGGCGGAGAGCGTGGCGGCGCGTAGTCCGAACCGTGTCAGCCAGTCCGATGCCAGGATCGCACCGCCTCCCGACGTTGTCGCAATCGCGACGCCATGCGCCGCAGACGGACGCGGGCCGCGTCGAGCTAGCGATGCGAGCTCGAGTAGCTCGGTCGCGTCGTCGACCTCGTGCGCCCCGACGCTCGCCAGAATGCCACTGAAGACCGTCGCGTCACCGGCTATCGCGCCCGTATGCGACGTGACCGCCTGTGCGCCGGTGGGCGAGCGCCCGCCCTTGAGGATGATCACGGGCTTTCCCGCCGCCTGAGCCGACGCCAGCGCCCGTCGAAACGTCTCGCCGTCGCGCACACCCTCGACGTACGCACAGATGACACGCGTTCGCTCATCCTGCACCAGCCACTCGATGTACTCACTCAGCGTGAGCACGCACTCGTTCCCGGTCGACACCCAACGCGAGAAGCCCACGCCCCTGCGCGCCGCCTCTGCGTACAGGTAGATACCGAGCGCACCGCTCTGCGTTACGAGCCCGACGTCGCCGGAGCGAAGACTCGCCTCGGAAAGGACGGTGCTGAAGGTCGCCGGCAGCCGATCGTCGACGCTGATGACTCCGAGGCAGTTGGGCCCGCACACGGCCATTCCCGTACCGTCTGCCAGCTCTCGGATCGCCGCCTCGTCCGTGCATCCTCCGGCTATCTCCGCGAATCCTGCCGCGAACACGATCGCGGCTCGTACGCCACACGCGGCGCACTGCGCCAGCGCGGGTAGCACCCTCGACGCAGGAACGCAGATGATCGCGAGCTCCGGGACGAAGGGAACGTCGCCGACGCTCCCGTACGACGGATAGCCAAGCACCGTGTCACGTCGCGGGTTGACGACAGCCAGCTCTCCAGCGAACTTCCAGTCGCGTAGGAAGCCCAGAGGGCGACCTGAGACCCGCTCAGGGTCCGTCGAAGCTCCCACGACGACGACACTCGCGGGCGCAAAGAGCGCGGCAAGACCGCCCTCGCGATGGGTCGATGCGGCGGCCGTCACACCGGCGGATCCTAGGCGGCTTGGTCTCTAGACGACGCCCAACGACTCGAGCAACGCGTCGGCGTCAGCGTTGACGCGAACCGGATCGAAGCGGTCCGCGACCGGACCGGGCGTCTTCAGCCCGTCGCCTGTGACGAGCAGTACGACGCGGTCGGAGTCATCCACCTCGCCACGCGCAACCGCTTCTCGAAGTGCACCGAGCGTCACGCCGGTGGCCGTCTCGCCGAAGACTCCGGACGTCTCGGCAAGGAGAGACATGTTCAGCCCGATGCTATCTTCGGCAACCGCGTGAATCGCACCACCGGATGCACGGGCAGCCTCTACCGCATAGTTCCCGTCGGCCGGGTTTCCGATCGCCAGCGAGCGGGCGATGCTGTCGGGCCGTACTGGGACGAACGGTTCGCCAGACTCGAATGCCGTTGCGACGGGCGAGCACCCTTCGGCCTGCCCGCCGATCAATCGCGGGCGCGGGCCGTCGACGAGTCCGAGCTCGATGAAGTCGTCGAAGCCTTGTGCCACCTTGGAGAACATCGCTCCCGATGCGATCGGGGCGACGACGACGTCGGGCACCCGCCAGTCGAGCTGCTCGGCGATCTCGAACGCGAGTGTCTTCGACCCCTCGGCGTAGTACGCCCGCAGGCCCACGTTGACGAAGCCCCACGGCAGCTCGAACGAGAGCTCGATCGTGAGACGACTGCAGTCGTCGTACGTCCCGTCGACTGCATAGATCGTCGCGCCATACACCGACGTTGCGACGAGCTTCTCTGGCTCGAGGTCTGCCGGACAGAAGACGGCGGCCTCGAGCCCTTCCGCGGCAGCACGAGCCGCGACCGCGTTCGCAAGGTTGCCCGTTGACGAGCACGAGAGCGTCCGCAGACCCAGCTGCTGCGCGCGCGCAGCAGCTACAGCGACGACTCGATCTTTGAAGGAGTGAGTCGGGTTCGCCGTGTCGAGCTTCAGGTACAGCTCGCGTACACCCACGACCGTCGCGAGCCGCGGCGCCGGCACGAGCGGCGTGAACCCTGGCGCGATGCGTGGCTCGGCCGGTGGCGCAACCGGCAGCAGGTCGGCATAGCGCCAGAGGGACAGCGGGCCTGCCGCGATCCGTTCGCGCGTCAGCTCGCGCCGGGCCTTGTCGAAATCGTACGCCGGGTCGAGTGGACCGAAGCACGTGCTACACACAGCGGCCTCGGTAAGACCGTGGTCGGCGCCACATGCGCGGCAGTTGAGGGTTGTAGCGGGCATCTAGGGCTCCTTCTTCTCGCTCACCATCTCCCCGAGCCGAAGCTCGGCCGGATTTGGCACCACACCCGGTTTTCTCGATCGGGGTAGGTTGCCGAGGCTTCACAGGGCCGGTCCCTCTGCCTCTCTTGATGCCGAGCGGGCATGCCCGCTCAATCAGCGAGTATAACGAAGAACATGGAATTGCGAAAGCTCATCGAAGATGAGGCGCGCGCAGCTCGCTCGGCAATCCCGCAGCTCGATGACGAGCGCGTCAACGAGGCGCTGCGGGGCGCCGCGACACTCGTTCGTGACCGCTCCGACCTGATCCTCACGGCGAACGACAGCGACTACGAAGCCGCGCGCGATCGCCTCGATGCCGGCATGCTCGACCGCCTCCGGCTCGATCTATCGCGCGTCGAGGCCCTTGCGACACAGCTCGAAGGCATGTCGTCGATCCCCGGACTCGAGCGTAAAGGCGACAGCTGGCGACTACCCGACGGTCTCGAAGTCGAGGAGCGTCGAATCCCGATCGGCGTCGTGGGAGCAAACTTCGAAGCGCGACCGAACGTCGCGCTCGACGTCGCCGCGCAGCTGCTGAAGAGCCTCAACTGCGCCGTGCTAAGAACGGGCGGTGCGGCGCTCGGGACCGTGACGACGCTTGTTGATCAGGTGCTCCGGCCCGCTCTCGAGCAGGCCGGCCTCCCCCCAGGCTCGGTCGGCCTCGTGCGCTCGGCCGACCGTGAGGGCGCTCGCCTCCTCGCGTCGCTTCCGAACCTCATACCGCTCGTCATCCTCCGAGGCAGCGGCGAATCGACGGCGTCGCTCGCGCGTGTCGCGGCAGAGCACGGCGTACGCGCGCTCGCCCACGCCGAGGGCGGTGGCGTCCTGTACCTGCATGGCAGCGCCGATCGCGACAAGGCCGAGCGAATGGTCGTTGAGAGCCTTGACCGGCTCGGCGTGTGTAACCGGCTCAACCTCCTGCTGGTCGATCGCGACGCGGCAACGCTCGCGCCCGAGCTCGTCTCACGAGTCGGTGAGCTCGGTATCGAGGTCCGAGCGACGGAGCGCGCTGCGGCGTTCGACCTCGCCGCCGAGCCCCTCGACGTCGAGATCGGACACGAATGGGCGAACGACGCCGACCGCGTAGCAACGATCACCATCGATGTCGTGGACGACCTCGCAGAGGCCGTGGCGATCGCGAACAACGAAACGTCCGGCCTTGCGGCCGGCGTCGTCGCCGAAGACAGAACCGCGGCCGAGGCTTTCCTCGACGCCTACCGTGGCACGACCGCCTTCTGGCACGCGACCACACGCTTCACGGACGGCTACAAGCTGACGGGCGCACCCGAGACCGGCATCAACGTCGACTGGTCACCGGGCCCGCGTGGTCCCGTCACGTATCGCGACCTTTGGCTTCGCCAGTATCGCGTCATCGGCGACGCGACCCAGCAACTGTGACGCCGACGGACCTAGTCCATGCGATCGCGCGGCCATAGGAGCCCGAGATGAGGAAGCCCGTCGTCGTCAAGCTCGGGTCAAGCCTCGTCGTCGACGCTGCCGGCAGGGCGCGGCGCTCAGTGATCACGGCCCGTTGTGGCGAGATCGCTGAGCTGGTGGCGCAGCGGACGCCCGTCTGCGTCGTCTCCTCGGGGGCGATCGCCCTCGGCGTACGCCGGATGGGACTCGCCTCACGCCCCCGCGGCATGTCCCAGCTACAGGCGGCATCTGCGCTCGGCCAGCCGCGCCTCCAACGCGTGTGGGAGGAGGAGCTCGCGCGACACGGCCTCCAGGCGGCCCAGGTCCTCCTGACGGCGCAGGACGTCGCGGACCGGGCCACCTACCTAAACGCCCGGAATGCGCTGCGGGCCCTCGTCGACATGCAGACGGTTCCTGTCGTCAACGAGAACGACGCGACCGCGACGGACGAGATCACGTTCGGCGACAACGACACGCTCGCCGCCCAGGTCGCCGCCCTGCTGTCGGCAAAGCTGCTCATCCTGCTCACGGAGGTAGACGGCGTCTACTCCCACGCGCCCGGAACACCCGAAGCAAGCTTGATCGGAGACGGGAGCGCCGTCGAGTCGGCGGATCTCCACGGAATGACCCAGGTCGGCAAGGGCGGGATGAAGAGCAAGGTGGTCGCGGCCGAGATGGCGGCATCGGCCGGCATCCCGACGGTTATCGCTGCCGGACACGGTGACGATGTGATCGGCCCGATCGTCGCAGGCGTGCCACGTGGGACGAAGTTCGCACCGAAAGCCGAGAGCCCGTCCGCCTTCAAGCTCTGGCTGAGGTTCGGCAAGCCCGTCAGTGGGCGGCTCCACGTGGACGCTGGTGCTGAGCGAGCGCTGCGGGACGATGGGCGCAGCCTGCTCGCGGTCGGGGTCGTGAGCTGTGACGGAACGTTCGATGCCGGAGACGGCGTCGAACTCGTCGGCCCGAGCGGTGTGGCGTTCGGCAAGGGCGTAGCGGGAGCGAGTTCCCGCGAGATCGCAGAGCGGCCGCGCGACCTCGAAGCCGTGCATCGCGACCGTCTCGTGATCTTCGACTGACCGGCTAAGGCGCGCGGCCAGGGTCAGCGTCCTGGCCGAACGCGATAATCGGTCGACATCGTGGGGGAACGTGCACGGGGGGGTCATCTTGGTGTTGTCGCGCTCGCGCTAGTCGCGTGCTCTATCGCGGTGGCCACAGGCGTCGCCTCGGCCGCCCCCACGCCCGACCCGGCTCCGCCACGCGGCAGCGGCGGCCCCGATCCAGCGCCTGCTCGACAGCGCTCCGCCCCGGCACCCGCCCCAGCACCCACGCCGGCACCCGCCCCAGCACCCACGCCGGCGCCAGCGCCCGCGTCCGCTCCGCCGCCCGCGCCAGCACCTCCACCTGAGGCCGCCCCGGCGCCTGCGCCTGCTCCTGCTCCTGCGAGGACTCGGCCTGCGAAGCAGTCGAAGCCGTCCGCGGCCAAGAAGGCAACAGCCGCAACGACCAGCGCGAACGCTGAGTCGAACGGCGGTCGACGCGACGAGGGCGACACGCCCCTGCCAGCCGAAGCCGGTAGCGCACGCGAGGCGCTTGAGGTCTCGGCGGAGGAGGAGACCGGCGCTTTTGCCGATGCGTCTCCAGCCTCGAGCCCGCCACCTGCATCAGCTGACGCAGCCGGTAGCGCTGCCCAGCAGCCGCCCAGCCCCGTCAGCCCCACCCGCCTCAGCGCCGAACCGCCCCAACCGGGGCTGACCCCGGCCGAGGGAGGCAAGCAAGCGCCCGCGAGCCCCCCGCCCTCGCCGGCCCAGCCCGGCACGTTGTCCGCGGCGCCGGTTGTTGCCGTCGACACGCCGGACACGGCAGCGCTCAACGCAGGGCTCGCGCTGATGATCGGACTCGCTCTCGCGATCCTCCTACTCGCGCTCGCAGCCGTACCGGCCGCCGAGCCGCGCACCAGTACAGGTCTGTCCGCGGTCGTGCATGAGCACCGAATCGAGATCGCAGTCGCCGGCGCGGTTCTCCTGCTTCTCAGCGCACTTGGGTTCTTCTTCACCGCGTAGCCGCGGCCGGCCCAAAGGCCCACCCAACCGCCTGCGTTCTACTTCGCTTTCTATTTCTTCTTCTTCGGAGGCGCCGGCTTCTTGACGATCAGCGTGCCGCTGCCGACCAGTCGGCCGAACTCCGAGTCGGCCCGCTTGCCGAAGCCAGGCCAGACGAGAAACTTGTACTTTCCAGCCGTCAGCTTTCGCTAGCTGCCCTCCCAGTTCCAGGACCCGCTCAGCGAGACTGACGGCTTGCTCGGCCAGGAGCTGAGCACCTTCTTCTGCCCTCGGAAGAGCTGGAAATTGTAGAAACGCGCCTTCTTGACCGGCCTCCACCAGAACACGAGCGGCGTCTGGGGTCGGACGTTCGCGCGGGTTCCGAGCCTGGCCCGTGCTGGTGTGATTGCTTCGACCCTGATACCGCCAGAGCGGTTGCCCGCCCTATCCGTCGCGTAGATGACCCACATGTACTTGGACCCGTTCTTGAGGCCTCGATCGATGAACGCCCGCTTGTTTCCTCGGTACACGAGAGAGCGAGCCGCCTTCTTCTTCCCGGGAATCCGGACGATCTCCACACGCCGGAAGTCGCCGTCCCGGGGCCGCGCCCACGTGAGCCGCACCCGATGATCGCCCGTCTTGACGCGCGCTCTGCGCACGTTCGCGGCATACGCGACGGGAGTCGCTGCCAACGTAACCACCGTCCACGTCGTCTGTGCAGGGGACGGATCCCGCTCGCCGCCAGCATCCACAGCTCGCACAGCAAGAGTGTGGTCACCCGGAGCGAGTCCGGTGACGTCGTACGGCGACGGGCAGGCGTAGTATGAGCCGTGATCGAGACTGCATTCGAAGGTGTCGCTCGATGTCGTGCTCCCCAGCACAAAGGTCGCAGAGGTCGTTGCGATCGAGCCGAGCGGGCCGGCGAGGATCGACGTCTCAGGCGGCGCGTCGACGACGAACAGCACTGCGAGCGGTGTCGAGTCGACGTTACCTGCATCGTCGATCGCACGGACCAGCACCGTGTAGTCGCCGTCGGCGAGGCCCGCGTACGACACCGGTGAGGCGCAAGCGACGTAGAGCCCACTGTTGCGCTTGCACTCGAAGCTGACACCCGTCTCGCTCGCGCCGAACTCGATCGCCGCGTTTCGGCCGATGATCGTCCCGCTCGGCCCTGCCACGAGCAGCGTGTCGGGTTCCACAGTGTCGACCTCCCACACCCAGGCCGCCGGGGTCGGGTCTCGCTTTCCAAGGGCGTTCACGGCGCGCACGCTGAAGACGTGGGTGTCATCGAACAGTGCGGTGTACGAACGCGGACTGGTGCAGGGGCTGAACACCGGTCCGCCATCTGGCCCTCCATCCAGACTGCACTCGAACGAGACGCCCGTCGGTGAAGAGAACTCGAAGGTCGCGCTCGAGCTGCTGTCAGGCGACGCAGGCTTCTTCGTCAGAACAGTTTGCGGACGGGTGTCCTTCGTGACGACAATGGCCGCGTGCCCAGTGCCATCGCCGTTGGTGATGCACACGCGAATCGTGTTGGCGCCCTCGGCGAGCTGAGCCGCCGTGAGAACGATCTCGACCTCTTCCGGCGTGTCGTAGTTGCCGGACTCGCCTGCCACGGGCGCGCCGGTCGTGCAGTCCGTGCCTCCAAGCCTCAGCTCGTACGTGCCGCTCTCGTCGGCGCTGAACGTCACCTTCGTGGCTCCCTTGTTGATGACCTTGGGTTTCGCCGCGACGTCGACCGTGGGAACGGCAGCGGCAGCCAGGCCGGAGCTCAGCGCAAAGCCGGCAGCTACGCTGAGCAGCGTCAGGCCGAGGCGCAAACGTCGTGAGGCTGGCATCGCGGTCGTGGGTAGGCGAGAGAGCATGCGGCGACGGGGTATCCCAGACGACACCTGTCCCCCATCGTGGCGTACGGTACCGCGCCCTCATGACGGACGCGCCGCTACGAGGGCTGCGTGATTGCGCCCTGAGATGCAGAAGAAACGAGCGCCGCATACTTGGCAAATACGCCGGACGTGTAGCGGGCCGGGGGCTCTGTCCAGTCTTCGAGGCGCGCCGCAAGCTCGTCGTCGGAGAGCTCGACCCTGAGCTCGCGATTCTCGACGTCGAAGACAACCATGTCGCCGTCCTGCAGCGCCGCGATCGGGCCGCGATGAGCCGCTTCCGGCGCGACATGACCCGCCATGAAGCCGTGCGTCGCGCCTGAGAACCGGCCATCTGTCATCAGCGCGACAGAGTCGCCCAGGCCCTCGCCGATCAGAGCTGCTGTCACGTGGAGCATCTCGCGCATTCCAGGCCCACCGGCGGGTCCCTCATAGCGAATCACGACGACGTCTCCGGCCTCGATGCGACGCTCCTTGACCGCGGCGAAGCACGCTTCCTCCGAGTCGTAGACCTTGGCTGGCCCGCGGTGGTACATCCGCCCATGCCCGGCCAGCTTGATCACGCAGCCCTCGGGAGCCAGATTGCCCCGGGCGATCGCGATACCGCCGTGCTCCTTGATCGGCGTCGAAACGTCGACAACAACCTTCTGACCGCTCGTTTCCTGTGCCGATGCTGCGATCTCGGCCAGGCTCCGACCGTCGACGTTCATGCAATCGGCATGCAGAAGCTCGCGTTTGATCAACTCGCGCGCCACGAGCGCGACGCCGCCGGCGTCGTACATGTCGGTCGCCACGTACTCTCCACCGGGCTTCAGGCTCGCTACGACCGGCGTTCGGTGAGAGACGCGGTCAAAGTCATCGATCGACAGCTCGAGGCCCAGCTCGTGGGCGATCGCGAGGAGATGGAGCACACCGTTGGTCGAGCCAGCAGTGGCGGCAATTGCGGCGATCGCGTTCTCTAGTGACTCGCGCGTGATGACGTGCGACGGACGAACATCGTCGCGCACGAGCTGCATCACGAGCTCTCCCACTCGCGTCGCCGCGTCCCGCTTCTCCGGTGCAAGCGCCGGAATCCCGTTGAGACCTGCCGGACTGATCCCGAGGAAGTCCAGAGCGGTCGCCATCGTGTTGGCGGTGAACTGGCCACCGCAGGCGCCCGCGCCCGGGCACGCGACGTCTTCGAGGTCGTGGAGCTCGCTCGAGCTCACCGACCCGACCGCGTGTGCCCCGACCGCCTCGAACACGTCCTGGATGGTCACGTCGCGACCCTTGAAGCGGCCCGGCGCGATTGAGCCGTTATAGAAGACGAGCCCCGGAATGTCGAGACGAGCAAGCGCCATCGCGCCCGCAGGGATCGTCTTGTCGCAACCGACCACAACGACCATGCCGTCGAAGTGATGACCGCGCGCCACCAGCTCGATCGAGTCGGCGATGACCTCGCGGGACACGAGGGATGCGCGCATGCCCTCGACGCCCATCGTCACGCCGTCGGAGACGGAGACGGTGTTGAATTCCATCGGCGTCCCACCGGCCGCGCGGACACCCTCCTTCACCCACTGCGCAAGCTCGCGCTGGTTGAAGTTGCAGGGCATCGTCTCGATCCACTCGGTGGCAACACCGATCAGCGGCCTGGCCAAGTCCTCGTCGGTAAACCCGACGGCCTTCAACATCGCGCGAGCCGGCGCCCGGTCGGGGCCGTCGGTCATCGCTTTGCTTATGCGCTTTGCAGGGTCGCTCGGACGTGCGTACGGATCGCTGTCTTCTGCCATCGCGAGAGTCTACGACAGCGAGGTGTGCAAGGCTGGTTGGGAACAGCTATTCGCCCTCGGGGCCGGTCTCGATCGGCAGTCCGCGTCGCGACCACTCACCGTAGGAGCCCGCGTAGAGGCGCGCGTCGTCGCGTCCCTGTCGATGGAGCGCGTGGAGAACGACACACGCGGTGACGCCTGAGCCGCAATAGGCGACGATCTCCTCGCCTTCTGCCAATCCCGCCGGCGCCGGCTCGTCGGCGGTGAGGGTCGAGAAGGGCACGTTGCGTGCACCAGGGATGTGACCGGCTACCGGGTCGAGCGGCTCGACCTCACCGCGGAAGCGCTCCGGCGCTCGAGCATCGAGGATCGAGAGCCGCTCGTCGCCAAGGCGGTCGTGTAGCTCGTCGGCGCCGATCAGATCATCGGTGCGTTCCACGATCTCGAACGACGCCTCGGGAACCACCTCGAGTCCGCCGGCAAGTTCGCCGAGCCACGCGTCGACCCCACCGCGGAGCAGACTGACGTCGTCGTGGCCGAAGTGCCGAAGCAGCCACCAGAGCCGCGCCGCCCCAGCGAGACTGCGATCGTCGTAGGCGACGACGTGTACGCCTCGTTCGATTCCGGCACGCGACGCAGCCTGCGCAAAAACAGCGGCACTCGGAAGTGGATGCCGGCCCGCGGCCGGCGCCTGCGTCATGTCCGAGAGGTCCCGCTCGAGATCGAGGAACGAGGAGCCGGGAATGTGAGCCGCAGCGTGGAGCTGCTCGCCACGGGCAGGCTCCTGGAGATCGAAGCGGCAGTCGACGAACTGGTACTTCACGCGACCACGCCGGCGCCGGTCGGGCTGATGCGCGCCGCGAGCACTCTCGCATCGGGGAATCGCGGCACGAGCTCTCGCACGCAGCCCTCGACGTCGGCTCGGTCGGCCCACACGATGACCGTCGGGCCCGAGCCCGAGATGGTGACCCCCTGCGCACCCGGCGGTAGCTCGTCACGGAGCGCTGCAAACGGAAGGCTCAACGAACCCCGATAGGGCTCGTGCAGCCGGTCGTCGAGCGAGCGGGCAAACAGGCTGGCGTCGCCGCGAGCGACGGCCGCGCCCAGCATCGCGGCCCGGCCCGCTGAATGGGCCGCGTCCGTAAACGACAGCTGCTCAGGCAGCGCCGAGCGTGCCTCGACGGTCGACACGCGCGTCGGCGGAATAACCACGATCGGGGCTAGCGGCAGATCGTCTGCGAGCCTGCGGGCCGAACAGGCCCCGCCGCCGTGCCAGGCCACGCAGGCACCGCCCAGCAACGCGGGCGCGAGATTGTCCGGATGATCCTCGAACTCCAACGCGAGCTCGAGCAGCCGATGCGGCGACACCGGCTCGCTCCCGAGCGCCGCCGCCGCCGCGAGTCCGAGGGCGATCGTCGCTGCGCTCGAACCGAGGCCGCGCTCGAGCGGAATCCGGTTGTGAAAGACAAATCGTCGGCCTTCGACGGAAGCGAGAGCAGCGAATGCGCGCAGGGCAAGATGGTCGGGATCCGCCTGCAGCTCGGCTGCCCCCTCCCCGGTGACCACGATGCCGGATCCCTCAGAGATCTCGAGCTCGTTCCAGAGATCGAGCGCAGCGCCCGCACAGTCGAAGGCGGGTCCGATATTGGCCGTGGAAGCAGGCGCTCTGACGCGTAGGACTGTGGACATCGACGCTCCTATGCGGCTCGGTCAGCTGCCTCGGCTATCGCATCAGGGTCGGCATCGACCTGAATCGGCGGAGCCGTCTCCTGTTCGACGACCCGAGGATCCTTGAGCCCATGACCGGTGATCACGCATACGACACGCCCGCCCGCAATCTCGGGCGCGTGTCGAAGCGCCGCCACACTTGCCGCCGACGACGGCTCGCAGAACACTCCCTCGTGTCGGGCGAGCTCGCGCCACGCCGCGAGGATCTCATCGTCGGAGAGAGTCACGACCTTCCCTTCGGATCGCGCAACGACGGCGTCCGCCTCCTTCCGGTGAACCGGATCGGCGATGCGGATGGCGGTGGCCACGGTTGCGGCCCGATCAGCAGCCTGACCTGCAACGACGCGAGGCATCCCGGCACCGAGCTCCTCGAACCCCAGCCCGACTGCCCTGGTGTTGCCGCCGCCCCCGTACGGAAGGGCCACGACGTCGGGCAGTTCGCCGAGCTCTTCGACCAGCTCGAAGGCCAGCGTCTTCTGGCCCTCCAGCCGATGCGGATTGAGAGAGTTGACGAGGGCGTGGGTCCCGCGCTCGGCCAGCTCACGAGCGGCACCGAGGGCCTGATCAAAGCTCCCCATGACCTCCAGCACAACTGCGCCGACGGCACGCGCCTGAGCGAGTTTCCCGAGAGCTACCGCGCCAGCCGGTTGAAGAATCACGGCTCTCAGGCCTCCACGGGCCGCGTAGGTCGCTGCCGACGCGGCCGTGTTGCCCGTAGAGGCACAGATAACCGCCTCGGCACCTGCCTCGAGCGCCTTCGAGACGGCGACGGTCATCCCGCGATCCTTGAAGCTCGAGGTCGGGTTCATGCTCTCGAGCTTCAAGAACAGCTCGACTCCTAGACTCTCCGAGAGCCTCGGCGCTGCTATCAGCGGCGTCGAGCCCTCTCCTAGGCTGACGACCGGCGTCGCATCGGAGACGGGCAGGCGGTCGTGATAGCGCTCGATCACGGCGACCGTCATCGGGCGACCCTAGCGCGTGCCTGGTAGACGATGCAGATTCGAGAAGGGCGGAGCAAGCTCACCTGCCTCCTATCGGCGGGCCGCGGCGTTCCAGCGAGCGCCGTAGGGCGCATCGAGGACACGTCCGACGAGCCCGTCAGGACTTCGGCATCCCGCGATCGGAGATCACTGGCAATCCAGACGGTGTCCCGTGCGTCTCCGGAAGCTCGGCGATCTCGACGAGTGCCTTGTCGACGTTCCCGGTGAGCGTCTCGTGCGTCACGATGTAGAGCTCGGCACCGATAGCCCGCGGATGCTGCACGAGACGCGCCACCGACACGTCGTGGCGAGCGAGCCGCTCGGCGATCCTCGCCAGGACGCCCGCGCGATCGTCGACCTCGATGCGGAGGAAGAATGGCGAGCGCAACGTGCCAGGGTCGAGTCGCTCGAGCGAGCGCCAACACGGATCGTCCTGCAGGAAACCCGTTCCGGTCGTACCCACGATCGACACCATGTCGGCGACGACGGCCGAGGCCGTCTCGATCCCGCCCGCCCCAGGCCCCTCGAGCGTGATCTCGCGGATGGCGTCGCCCTGCAGCATCACCGCGTTGAACGCTCCGTCGATCGCCGCGAGTGGATGATCGCTCGTAACGAGCGCGGGGCCCACCCGCACGTCGCATGCGCCATCGACAATGGTCGCAGCGCCGACGAGCCGAACCGACATCCCGAGCTCGCGCGCCGCCTGCATGTGACCACCCGTGACGTTCGTGATGCCGTCGCACTGGACGTCGTCAAGACCCACACGAGAACCGAAGGCGATCGTCGCGAGAATCGCCATCTTCGCCGCCGCGTCCCCGCCTTCGACATCCTCGGTCGGGTCCGCTTCCGCGTACCCGAGCGCCTGCGCCTCCGCCAGCGCGTCCTCGTAGGCGTCACCCTGTTCCATCTTCGTCAGGATGAAGTTGGTCGTGCCGTTCACGATGCCGAGCACGCGATGCACATGGGACACCACCAGAGACTCGCGGAGTACCTTGATCACGGGGATCGCGGCACACACCGACGCCTCGAAGCGAAGCTGCACGCCCGCCTTCGACGCTACCGCGAACAACTCGTCGGCCCTGCGGGCGATCAACTGCTTGTTGGCCGTGACGACATGCTTGCCGGCAGCGAGTAACTCGACGACGTAGTCGCCCGTGGGCTCCACGCCGCCCATGACCTCTGCCACGATCGTGACGTCATCGGCCCCGACAACCTCCGCAACGTCCGTCGTGAGAATGTCGTCTCCGGCGAGAAAGCCCCGCTCCTTGCCGAGGTCCTGTACGAGTGCCTTGACGACGCGCAGCCGATGGCCGGTTGC
>JAUVPB010000119.1 GCA_030598925.1 Actinomycetes bacterium | reverse complement strand
GCGGCTCGTCCGCGTCGACGAAGAGATCGAACGCCTGGCAGAGGTACTCGAGGGCGTGGCCGACATCGAAGAGCTCGCGCGCGCCAAGCTCCGCTCGCGCAAGGCCGAACAGGAGATCGGCGGTGTCGGCTTCGGTCGCGTTACTCGGCGTGGCTTCACGGGCGCTCTCGAAGTGGCCGATCGCCTCGTCGTAGGCGTGCGCCGCGAGCGCCCGCTCGCCGGCCATGATCGAGTAGTGCCGGAGCTTCTCGACTCCGAGAAGCGACTGTGATTCCGCGAAGTGACGGGCGAGCCTCGCGGCGTGCGCGTCAGCTTGGGTGTCGTACAGACGTTCGAGAGCAGTCGCGACCCGGGCGTGGAGTCGGATACGCCGAGTCTGAGAGAGCTCCTGGGCCAGAACTTCCTGGATCAGGGCGTGCGTGAACTGGTAGCGGCCGATCTCCGGGAGCTCCTCCACGATGTAGGCGTTCAGAGCCTCCTCAAGGAGCACGAGCAGGCGCTCGTCCGAGACGTCATCAATGAGCGGTTCAAGTTCGTCGAATCGGAATTCTCTTCCGACGACAGCAGCGACTGCCAGTGTGTCGGTGCAGGGTCGTGAGAGCCGATCGAGTCGTTTGCCGATCACCTCGCGTACTTCGGCCGGAATGCCGACGCGCAGGTCGGGTCGCTCACTCGGTTCGCCGGCCACGGGCTGACCTTCCTGTGCCAGCAGCCGAATGATCTCCGACACGAATAGCGGGTTGCCGTCGGTCCGTTCGTGTACGGCCGCGGCGAGTTCATCGCCGGGCGATGGGCCCAACGCATGCTGAAGGAAGGCGCTCACGTCAGCCTGGCTGAGTCCGTCGAGGGCGACGCGTGTCGTCTGCGGCTCGCGCGTGAGTTCGGCGAGGGTCTCTGCAAGCGGATGCCCTCGGGACACCTCTACGTCACGATACGTTCCGACGACGAGCAATCGAGAATGGGCCAGCTCGGCCGTCACGAACTCCAGCAGGGCCAGTGAGTCGTTGTCGGCCCAGTGCAGATCCTCGAGGACGAGCATAAGCGGGCGTCGCTCTGCGACGCGGCGCAGAAACCCGGCGATCGCGTCGAACTGGCGAAAGCGCGCCTGCCTTGGATCCGCGTAACTCGCGGGTGCGGGCAGCTCTCCGAGTCGCTCGCGGACGTCGGCGACAACCTCAGCGATCTCCGACAGATCCGCGCCAAGCTCGGCTCGCAGCTGGGTCTCTTCTGCGTCTCGGATGTACTGGCGCAGTGCCTGCACCCACGGCCAGTAGGGGGGCGCCCCCTCGCGCTCGAAACAGCGGCCCCAGTGCACCCGCGCGCTGGCTGCCTCCGCCAGTGCGGCGAGCTCGAGCGCGAGCCGCGTTTTGCCGATTCCCGGCTCCCCGGCCACGAGCACGAGGCGGCCCCGGCCCCTAAGAGCCTCGTCCAGCACTGTCGTAAGCCGTTCGAGCTCGAGTTCGCGTCCGACGAACGCGTCGCCAGGTGCGTCCTGCGCCGGGGCCGGAGGAGGTGTCTTCACGACGGGCGGCTCAACCTTCAAGGCGAGATCGTGCCGTAGGATTGCCTGCTGCAACTCCTGGAGTTCCACGCTGGGCTCGATTCCTAGCTCCTCGACCAGCACGCGGCGCGTGTCTTGATACACACCGAGCGCCTCGGCCTGTCGACCTGAGCGATATAGGGCGAGCATGAGCTGGCCCCGCAGCTTTTCGCGGAGTGGGTGTTGCGCAGCGAGTGCTTCGAGTTCGCCGACGAGGTCGAGATGCCGTGCCAGGGCTAGCTCCGCGGCAATGCGTTCCGTCCGGGCGTTCAGCCGTAGCTCCTCGAGTCGTGCTCCCTCGCCTTGAGCGAACGGCTCCGTTTCGAATTCGGTTAGCGCTGGCCCGCGCCAGAGCGCGAGAGCATCTCGAAACAGCGACGCGCCCAGCTCAGCGTCTCCTGCCTCTAGTGCTCTGCGCCCATCGGCGGTGAGAAGCTCGAAACGCTCGAGATCGAGCAGCCCCTCCGGCAGCTCGATTGCGTAGCCAGGCGGGCGAGTCACGAGCGTTCCCGGCGGCACCACCTTTCGCAACCGCGACACGTACGTCTGCACGATCTTTGTCGCGGTTGCGGGAGGCTCGTCGCCCCATAGGTCATCGATCAGCCGCTCACGCGACACCGTCTCGTTCGCGCTTAGTAGCAGCACCGCGAGGAGCGCTCGCTGCTTCGCCGAGCCGACGGATACGGGCCCGCTCTCATCCGAGACCTCTAAGGGGCCGAGAAGCCGAAATTCCATGCGCTCTGGGCGCCGACCCTACCACGTTGGCTCGACTTCGCTTCGCGCCGTCAAACGCCGCGTTTACCCGCGCTCAAGCGGGCGTATGCCGAGCGTCGACCGGCGCCGCGTCTACTTGGCGTGCGAGTGCTGACAAGCCGTACGAAGGAGAGCCATGAAGGCCACTGCGACCACTCCGCGACCCATCCGAGGAATCTAGGTCATGGTCGCCGTCGTTCTCGGCTTGGCTGCCGGCGTCCTCATCGGCGCCATCGGTCTCGCCCTCCGCAACGGACTCGTCAAGGTTCCCGACCCGGAGCTCGGTGCCTTCACCACGGTCGCGATCGGCTTCATGGTCGCGGTGGTCGTCGCGGCGGGCTTCGGGCAGCTCAGTCACATAGACCTGGGGCAGGTCTGGCCGTTTCTGGCGCTTGGCGTACTGGTTCCAGGCTTCTCGCAAATTCTCTTCCTGCGTGGGGTCCGAGACCTCGGCCCGTCCCGGCACCTCGTCGTCATGTCCACCGGGCCACTCTTTGCCGGGGCCGCTGCTGTCGCGCTTCTGGGCGAGCCGCTGACCATGGCGCTCGCAGCCGGCACGGTTCTCGTGATCGGAGGGGGTGCGATGCTCGCGTGGGAGCGCACGCGGCCCGCGCACTTCAGGCTCGTCGGCTTCGCATGGGCGCTGGCCACGGCTGGCCTCTTCGCCTCTCGAGACATCTTCGGGCGCTGGCTCACTGGAGGGCACGGCACCCCACCGCTACTCGCGGCGACCGCCATGCTCGCCAGCGGCGCGGTCACGCTCCTGGTCTTCCTCGTAGTAACGAGACGGCACGAGCCATTGGTGCGGTCGATCAGGGCGAGTGCAGGTCCGTTCCTCATCGCCGGAGTGCTGTTCGGCGCCGGCTATCTGGTGCTCGTCGCGGCGTTGGACACGGGACGCGTGACGATCGTCTCTCCGTTGTTCGCGACGTACGCCCTGTGGGGACTCCTGCTTTCCCTCCTGTTCCTCGGCAAGACGGAGGGAATCGGCCGTCGCACCGCCGTCGCGTCGCTCCTCGTCGTTAGCGGTATCTCAGTCATCGGCATCACGCCCTAAGAGAAAGGTGAAGAACATGGCGAAGGTAATTCACTGCGATTGCAACACGATCTTCCGAGCGGAAACGAACGATCAGCTCGTTAGGATCGTCAAGGACCACGTGCGGCTCGTCCATCCTGAGCGCACCGACGAGTACACGCGCGAGCACGTGCTCAGGCTCGCGTCGCGTCTCGTCTCGCCGGCCGTGCAGGGCGCGCCGTAGGCGGGAGCATTCGAGCCGGCTCGAAGAGCGGTGCCGTGGCGGATACGAAACGATCGGAGGGCGGCCAGCGAGCCGCCCTCTCTCGTTCGACGCTAGCCGTCTTGTCGCTCCCGCTCCTGGAGCTGCATCCGGCCGATCTTGCCGGTGGCGGTCATCGGCATCTCGGCGACAATCTCGACCTCGGTCGGCTTGTCGGGCGCGCGCTCGTCGGCGACGCAATGGGCGAGGAGGTCGGGCTCGCTCGCTGACTGTCCTTCGCGCACCGTCACGATTGCCTTGATCGCCTCAGCGTTGCGGGACGCGATCACGCACGCGTGCTCGACGGCAGGATGGCGGAGCAGGCTCTCTTCGATGGGCCTCGGGTAGATGATGCGGCCGCGACTGAGGATGCGCTCGCTCCAGCGACCGAGCATCGAGACGTAGCCAGCGGGATCCATCGTGCCCATATCGCCCGTATGGAGCCAGCCGTCGACGATCGCCTCCTGCGTCTGCTCCGGCCGGTTCCAGTAGCCGAGCATGAAGCCGCCGCGTATGCAGATCTCGCCCGCCTCGCCGATCGGCACTTCCTGACCGGACTCGTCCATGATTCGAACCTCCTTGTCCGGTAGGGGCGGTCCGATCGCCGCCTGCCGGTCTTCGGGCTCATGGACGGGACGTCCCAGCGCCACGAACCCGCCCAGCTCGCTCTGCCCGTAGCTCTCGGCGAGTGGGATGTCGAGCTCGGCTGCCAGCGCCTGCTTGAGTTCCAGCGGCACGGGAGCGCCGCCCGAGACCGCGAGCCGGAACCGGCTCGGCTTTCCCTTGCGTCTGCGGCACTCGTCCAGGAACTCGCTCAGAAGGATCGGGTTTGCGGGCAGGTAGCTGATGCCGTGCTCGTCCATCACCTCCCAGGCTCGCGCGGCGTCCCAGCGCGACATCAGCCCGATCGTCATCCCCCGGTGCAGGCCGGGCAGAAGGTTGGTCACGAGCCCGTAGGAGCTCGCGGGCGACGTCGCGCCGAGCGAGGCGTCCCCGCCGCTGAGCCGGAGTCGCTCCGCGATGCAGTTCGTCGCGCGCGCCGTCGGCCCGTGCGCGAGCAGCACGCCCTTTGGCAGGCCCGACGAACCGGAGGTGTACGACAGGTGCGCTCCATCGGCGGCCGAGACGTCGGCGATCGGGGTCGGCGTCGCAGCAGCCACGAGCGCGTTCCAGTCGGCCGCACCGTCCTGCTCGCCGTCCATGCACGCGTAGTGTCGGATGCTCGGCATCGACTGGCGATCTCGCTCGATCGCCGGGAACATGTCGTGCGTGTAGATCAGCACCGACGGCGTCGAGTCCTGCGCGAAGTACGCGAGGTCGTCGGCCTGGAGAAGGTTGATGTGGCTGGTGATCGCGCCTAGTCGCCACGCGCCGAACATGGCCGTGATGTAGTCGAGGCCGTTGTGAGCGAAGATCCCGACTCGGTCTCCCTTGCCGATGTCAAGCTCCGCGAGTGCCCCGGCTACGCGGGCCGACGTCTCGGCGGCTCGCTCGTACGTGAGCCGGCGGTCCCGGTCGATCCAGTGGAGGAACGGCTTTTCGGCGACGCGCATCGCCGCCCGCTCGAGCATGTCGTTGAACGTTGTGAACCCCATGACGCTCGGCCCTTCCTGACTCGTTTCTCAGCGGTCACTGACGGTAGAGCGGGCCCTGAGTATCGTTGAGGCGGTCGCGGTTCGCGGCGGCTCTATACGCCGACCGTGACCGGAAACGTCGCGATCCAGGACGTCGTTGCGACGAACAGCGCGGCGCCCACTGAGACGGTCGCGAGTCTCGCCGTCGTGGTCCGAAATTTCGTGGCTACGCCAGCGAAGAAGAGCACGGACGCGAACAGCACGACGGCGAGGACGTAGTTGTCAGAGCGTTGATTCGCAGTGCGTGCTTCCTGGGCACGGACAAAGGCGTCGCGTGCGAGCTGTTCGGACTCGGTCAGCTCGCCGAGCTCGTACTCGGAGAGCTGAAACGGTAGGAGTGGCGTCCTGTCGCGGTCTAGCGGTTGGGTTCTCAGCCACGCCCCGACTGCGACCTGAAAGTCACCGCGAAACCGTTCGAAGTAGAAGGTGGCGCGCTCCTCGTCGCCTGCCAGGAGTGCGTCGAGCCAGGGGTAGAAGGCGGCAGCGTCGATCTGGGCGAGTTGCCCGCCCAGAGTCGATGCACGCGTCGACTCTGCCCGGGCAGCGCTTGCGTCGTTGAACTTGATCGATTGAACGCCGCTCCAACGCGTTGCCTGGTAAGCGCTCCACGCGGAGCCGACGGTCGCGATCGCGAGGAGTGTCGCCGTGGCGATTTCGATCCAACGAGTCGAACCTCGTAGCTTTGTGTGGGAACTGGTCTCGTCCGTTGCAGCCTCCCGTGCTGCCAGCGGTGAGAAAACGCTCGGGGGCGATGGTTCGCCTCTAGACGGCTAGCGGACGTCTCCCGAACTGTTCGGCTCGAGCATAGGTGCGCAGAGCGGCCGGTTCGGCCAAGTACTCGTAACGGTGCTGTAAACATTCGGTTAGTGCGGCGGCCATCGCGACCGGGTCGGTCTATCGTCCGGGCGCATGGGGGGGGAACGCCACGTCGCCCAGATGAGGCGCCAACGGCTCGTCGCCGGGTCACTCGCCGCGGTCGTTGCGGCCCTGCTCGCTGTTGCCGCGACCGCGGGACTCCTCATCGCCGCATCGGTTACCGCTGACGGTGAGAGCCTCTCCGCGGGCGAGTCTCCGGTCAGCCCTCGCCCAGCACTGGTCGAAGCATTCCGTAAGAAGCTCACGCCCGGAGGAGTCGCCGACGCGCCTCGTCCAGCACTGGGCCAGGCCGCACGAACGGCCTTCGCTGTTGCTACGGAGGTGGCAGTCGCAACCGCAGCGCAGCGGGCCGCCGAGCGCACCGCAGCATCGTTCACGACTCGCGCTCTTGACTGATCGTCGGGCGCCTCGCGGCTCACGTCGGCGAGTGCGCCTTCGCCGCTGGCGACATTCGTCACCCAACGCGCGACGTTCCAACGAACGACAGTCTGGATACGCCGTCGTTCCGTCGCTCATGCTTCCCCCTGGTTGGGTGAAGTTGCTTCCCATGCTGGAGTACGTCGCTGGAAGACGCAGAAACTTGGAGTAGGTTCTGATCGTCCACGAGACCGGGCCGCGGAAGAAGTAGCACTCGGGCGTCGCGGTCTTGTCGATGTCTTTCTTGTACTTCGCGGCTGTGCCTTTCGAGAGATGGAACTTCAGTTCGTCAGTGTTCTTGAACGTTTCGTGGATGATCAGGGCGTCTTCGCCAACAGCGTGGTTGATTTCCGTCGAGAGCACACCGGCATCGCCTTTGGCGGCGACAATGGATGTCCTCCCACTCCCTCAGCATTTCCTTGGACTCGGAAGATTTTCTGAGCAGCCCACCTTGTTTCGTAGGGATCCATTTGCCAGTGACACTGATCTCCGTACCGAGCTGGGAACGTTCGGCGAGGAAAGGCGGCAAGGGTTCGCTGGGCCGTGTGGACTTGGCGGCGATCTCCTGGGTGCTCATCTGCCCTCCTCTTGTTCAATGACCGAACGCGGACAGGCTCGCCGAACGAACCGCGCCTCGTGAACGTCGACTCACAGCGCCTGAACGCTCTCCGACAGAGGGCGAAATACCCCCAGCGGGATTCGAACCCGCGATTTCCGGCTTGAAAGGCCGGTAATAACTTGCCCATTTGCAGGGAATTTGTGCAGCGGCGTGGCGACTTGCGCCAATCGTGCGCCAATTTAGACGGTTGCTCGGCGTGCTTCACGCCTAGCTTCGAGCTGCTTGCCCGCGCTAGCGATCTCGTCTGGTAGTGCGTGGCCGTAACGTCTGGAGACGAGGTCAGAATCGCCGTGTCCAAGGAGTTGTGCCACCACTTGAGGCAGCAATCCGCTGGCCAGGGCGTGCGTCGCGTAGGCGTGGCGCAGATCATGGACTCGCGGCCTCGGAGCGTCCAATCCAGCCTGCTCGACCACTCGTTTCCACATGGCGCGGGGAAGCCCCGGGCCGATCGGCTTCCCCAGTTCGTCTGAAAACACGAACGAGCCCTCATCTCGCCGCCCTTGCGCCATGCGGTGCCGACGGAGTCGCGTCACGTCGCCTGGCTGCAGCGGGACTTCCCGCAGACCGGCCCTGGATTTCGGAGCCGACACCACGAACTGGCCGCCCGAATCGCGAACTCGATCAAGCGAGCGCCGAACTTTGACGACTCCTCGTTCAAGATCGAGCCCCTCGGATCCCCAAAGGAGCGCCAGTGCTTCGCCCAGCCGCAGACCGGTACCAGCCAAGAGAACGATGATCGGAGCACCGAAGCTACGACCGAGCCGCTCGTCGTCCGCCTCGGCTGCCTCAACGAGCGCGGCGCATTCCTCGGGCGTGAGTATCCGGGCGGGCCGCTCCGGTTCAGTCCGAGTCGGAACGCGAACCCATCCGGCGGGACTCTCGTCGATCTCTCCGTACTGTTCACACTGGCGAAGCACGACCCGCAGCGCGGTGAGCGCCGTCAGTGCGTGGCGAGGGCTTCGCTCGGAAGCGATCCCGTCGACCAGCAGCTGGATGTCCCCGCGGGTCAGAGTCGCGACCGGCACCGCGCCAATCCGCGGGAGGACTTCTCGTCGCAGGCTTTCTTCATACGTCCGGATGACGCTCGGCTTGTAGTCAGCACCGCTGCGCGTTCGTGCTGTTCGAGCGAGCATCGCACGGCAGAGCCGCCGGGACGCCTCTTCCACGGAGATGTGCGGCAGCGGCGCTTCAACAGGAATGGGTCGAGGCGGCTCCGGCGGGGTTGCTTTTTGGTCAGCCGCCGCGAG
>JAUVPB010000128.1 GCA_030598925.1 Actinomycetes bacterium | reverse complement strand
GAGGGCAACACCGTCAGCGTGTTCCTCGCTGGCGACGCGGTCCAGCTATTGCGTGACGAGGTACTCGAGAACCTCGTGGGACTTGGTACCGGCTCCCTCCAGGACTCGTACGACGCGATCGTCGCCGCAGGTGGCCAGTTCTACGCATCGGGCATGTCGAGCAAGGCTCGCGGTCTACGCGAAGACGACATCGACGACAAACCGGTCCAGTTCGCCATGCCGAGCAAGCTGGTCGAGCTCGCACTCGAGCACGACCGGATGTTCACCTACTAGCGGAAGGGCAAACCACATCTCCCGCGTCTCGCTGGCACGGAAGCGATGATTGGCTCGTCGAGGCGCGGTTAGCTCGAAGCAGGCGGCCCCATGAGGGCCGCCTGCCGCGTCGTAGCGGCCGTTGCCGACCTTTTTGGGGAGAGCTAGATTCTCCCGCTAGCCGGTGACGCCGTTGATCGTCTGTCCCGGGAGGAGAGGGCGTGGAGTTCGCGCAAGTGCTCTTCGAGCGTGGAAGCAGCGGCTACAAGCCGGGGCCATCCGGTTCGCGCTGCGTCTGTAACGCGAGCGATGGGATTCGGACGGGTCGCCTCCCTCGGACGCGAGCGGGCCGGCTAGATTCACATAGAGGTCTCGAATGAACACAGACGGCTCGACAGCCCAGGAACGACGCGTCGTCACGGCGCTGTTTTGCGACGTCGTTGGTTCGACGAGCCACGCCGAGTCGATGGATCCCGAGGATTGGACCGACGTCGTCAACCGCACGGTGACCGTGATGGCCGCCTGCGTCGGCCGCTACGGCGGCACTGTCACCACGTTCGCGGGCGACGCGATCATGGCGGTGTTCGGCGCTCCGGTCGCTCATGAGGACGACCCGTACCGAGCCGTCCGCGCCGGCCTGAGCATCGTCGACGAGGTGGCGTCTCTCTCCAGGGAGATCCAGCGTGATCTCGGGATCGACGTCGAGGTACGTGTCGGAATCAACACGGGCCTGGCTGTAACGGGCGATGTCGTCGACAGCCTGAACGTGTTCTCGGCCCTCGGCGACACGACCAACGTCGCCGCCCGGATGCAAACGCTGGCGGAGCCGGGCTCGGTCGTCGTGGCGGAGGCGACGTACTCCCTCGTGTCGACGGAAGTGGAGGTCCGGGAACTGGGCCCGACCGACGTCAAGGGCAAGAGAGAGTCGATGCTCGTCTACGAGGTGACAGGCGTCAGTTCATCGCCAGAAGGTCGTCGCGGCGTGCCGGGATTCACGAGCCCGATGGTGGGTCGGGACACGGAGTTTTCTTCGCTGAGCGGCATCGTCGAAGCCGACACGGCCCGAGGCCGCGCCGTCGCGATCGTCGGCGAGCCGGGCGTCGGAAAGAGCCGGCTGCTCGCCGAGCTTCGCGCCCACGTGGCGACAATGCCGGACGCTCGCTTCGTGCTCGGACGGTGTTCGTCGTACGAGGAGCACCTTCCCTACAACCTGGTCGCCTCGCTACTACGAGCGCTCGTCGGCGTCAGCGGCTCGGCCGGGGCCGACGAATGCGCCGTTGCCGTGACCGACGTCGCCGAGCCGGTCGTGGGCGAGGCGGGCACGCAAGCACTGCTGCAGCTGCTCGGCGTCGTGCCTGGCCAGGACGACGACAACCCAGACGTTCTCCAGGCCAGATATGCCTCCGCGATCGGAGATCTGCTCGTGGCCTCGGCCACGGACAGACGACCGCTCGTTGTGGTGTGCGAGGACGTCCACTGGTCAGATGCCTCGTCAGCCGAGCTGCTGAAGGTCGTGTTCGGTCGCCTGACCGAGGTTTCGATCGTGCTCGGGCTCCTGACCCGCCCAGACCACGAGACGCACGGATGGGCGATGATCGAGGGCGCGCGTCAGCAGTTCGGGACCGACTTCACCGAGGTCACACTCCAGCCACTGCCTGAGGACGACAGCCGCGTCCTCGTAGCGAACCTCCTCGAGATCGAGTCGCTCCCCGAGGGCTTCCGCAAGAAGGTGCTCGACAAGGCAGGCGGCAATCCACTGTTCATCGAGGAAGTCGTCCGCATGCTGGTCGAGCGCGACCTGATCGTGCCACTCGACGGTCACTGGACGGCGACCGAGGAGATCGATGGGCTCGATGTACCCGAAACGCTTCAGGGCTTGCTGACTTCGCGCCTCGACCTGCTGCCGGCACCCGCCCACACCGCGGCGAAGGTCGCCAGTGTCATCGGGCGACGCTTCGAGGCGAGGCTCCTCGACGCCGTCCTCGCTGATGGCCCGACGAACGGTGGGTCGCCGACGGTGCAACCCAGGCTGACCGAGCTCGAGGAGCACGGCTTCATCAAGCTCGTGACCGCTCGCCCGCAGCTCGAGTTCTCGTTCCGCCACGCGCTGATTCACGACGTCATCTATGGATCGCTGTTGCGCCGTGAGGCGCGCCGACTCCATGCCGGAGTGGCCGAGGCGCTCGAGCGGCTTCACGCAGGTCAGGTCGAAGGCATAGCGCCCGCGTTGGCGCGCCACTACGAGCACGCTGGTAACCAGGAGCGGGCGATCTACTACCTCCTGATGGCGGGTCGACTCTCACTTGCCCGACACGCCCACTACGAGGCGCACGACTTCTTCGCGAGCGCTCGCCGGCTCTTGGACGATCTGGATAGCCCGCCGGCGGCGCAGCGCGTCGAGGCGGTTCTCGGGTGGGCTCGGGCGGGCGAGTACTTCATTCCGGGACCGGAGTCGGTCGCAGCGACGGAGTCGGTTCTCGACGATGCCGAGTCGCTCGACGACCCCGACACCGTTGCCCGCCTATGCCTTCACATCCTCAAGATCCGACACCTGATGGGCGAGTCGCCAGCGAGCGACGATTACCAGGCTGTATTGACCCGGATGACTCCGCTGGCCCCGAACATCGCCGACGACGGGCTGCGCGCGCTGCTGACGGGCTTCCACGGTCAGATGTTGCGGGTCTCCGAGGACTTCGAGCCGAGCCTCGTCCTCCTGCTCGAGGCCGTCGACGGGCTAGAGGCTGCCGGGCGACTGTCCGACGCGGCGTGGCACGTGATCGTCGCCGCCGACGTGGCTGCAACCGTTGGCAGATTCGGCGAGGCGGACGCCTGGCTCGTACGTGGCGACGATCTGGCCGACCGCAGCGGGGACCCGAACATGATCGCTGACGTCATGTTGATCAGGGGAAAGGTGATCGCCGATCGGGGTTCTCTGGAAGAGGCGCGTGAGCACATGGAACAGGGGCTGGCGCTCGCGGAGGAGTCGGGAAACATCTTCTGCACACTCGTCGGCAACTTCTTCATGGCCGACCAGAAGCTTCGGCAGGGCGACCCTGGCGCCGCCATACCGCATCTGGAGAAGAGCTCCGAGCTCGCCGCCTTCTGCAACGCCGGCCCGTTCACGATGCTCGGTCAGGCATGGCTAGCAGCGGCCAGGGCTCGCCTGGGCGATCTCGATCCCAGCGAGTTCGACCAGCCGCTCGCGATGGCACAGGGCGCGGGAAGCCGGCTCGGGGAAGGGATGGTTCGACTCCACCGCGGCGTCACGCTTTCGACGGTCGACCCCGGCGCCGCTCTCGAGGATCTCGAGACGGCCGAGTCGCTCTTCGAGCAGGTAGGAGCCATCCCGTACCGCGCCAGGGGGATCCATGCCCGAGCAATGGTGCTCGAGCTCGTGGGTCGACCCGAGGAGGCGCAAGCCTTGCTGCTCGAGGCCTCGCAACTGTTCGACGAGCTCGGCATTACGCCGGACCCGCTGCCAACCGCGTAGGCGGGACGCGATCAGCTGAGCCACGGGCCGCCCGGCGTCGAGATGGTCACGCCCGCATTGACTTTCGACGTCGCCAGTGACACGATCGCTTGTGATGAGTCGCACGAGGACGGCCCTGGTACTCGCCGGTCTGCTTGCCGCTCTGCTTGTGCTGGCCGCCTGTGGCGGCGGTGACGATTCCGGAGCCGCGCCCGAGACCGTGACAGAGGAAGCCGCGCCCGAGCCGGCTCCCCCCGCCGAACCGCCGGCAGAGCCCGAAGAGCCGCCTCCGCCGGCAGCTGAGACTCCGGAGGAAGCCCCGGCAGAGCCGCCTGAGGCTCCCCCTGAGGAAGCCGAAACCCCTGCCGAGCCGCCCGCTGAAGCAGCAGAACCCGCCGCGGTTGGCACGACCATCGATGTCGTCCACGGGCCGGTGACCGGAGCCGGGGACGTCGCGGAGGCGGTGCTCTGCATCGACATCGAGAGGAATCCGCCGCAGGAGGGCCAGACCTTCGAGGTTACGATCACGAATGTCGACAACGGGGTTGTGCTGTCCCCCATCATGGGTGAGTTCGGCTCGAGCGGGCGTGCAGCCGTTCGTACGAACGTGTCGGGCGTTGCGACCTTCGCAGTGGTGGTGGACGTGGATCAGGACTCCGAACAGCAGGACATCGAGATCGTCCCCGGCGCCGGGGACGACGACTGCGGCTTTGGATAGAGCGGACGATGGGATTCGAACCCGCGACCTCTACTTACCTCACCCACCGCGAATAGCCCGCGGATGACTACGGCGCTGGGGCGCTCTTCGACTGCCAGAACTCGTTCAGAGCCCGTTGTGTGGGGATGAACCAGACAAACGGACCCACGATCGGCAACAGAAGCCAGAGGCCCCAGAGCGGCGAATGCGGCGACCCGCGCCCGTCGTCCGTATAGAGGCCCTCGATCTCCCTCCAAATGAGAACGCCGGTGATGGCGATGGCCACAAGGCCGATGAACGCGCAGACAATGTAGATGACGAGTCCGAGCGCCCCGCCAAGGCCCTCACCCCGGTACCGCTCCTGCTCGTCATAGGTGCGGTACGTCCAGAAGAACGTGTAAATGCCCAGGGTCAGCACGGTCCACAGGATCGAAAGCCCGATCGAGCGCGTTTCGCCGAGTGGCCGAGAATCGACGGGATCTGTCGGAGCAGCGACGTCACTCACAGCGAGCCTCCTGTGCCGCTTGAGTCAGCGTGACTCGCCCACGGTAACACCGGTTTGCCGCTCCCGCGAGACTGCGATCGAGCTTCCACGCCTTCACATCGAGTTACGCCGTCCGTATGCGAATCGTCTCGCAGACCTCGTGCGCGAGCCGGCTGAGCGCCGGCGTCTGGGATCGGTTCATGAAGATGACCATGCCGACGCCGTGCCCCGGATAGATCCGGGTCTCAGACGTGAAGCCGGCTCCGCCGCCCTCGTGGTTCCAGAACGTCTGATTGAGGGAGGGAGCGCACGGCCAACCGCAGCCCCCTCGCGGAGGCACAGGTCTTGTAGCCTGTCGGACCCGGGAGATGGGAGGTCTCGTGGCACTTTTCCAGCCGTCGGCCAGCCAGTTCGACACCCGACAGCGTGCATGGCTTGTAGTGCGCTCGAGCCGCCCGCCCCTTCGCCCATCCGCGTGCGCGCGTGCGCGCGCAGAAGAGGAGGTTGCCGCATGACTGTCCCGCTAAAGAGAGCATGGAAGCGAGGGATTCTGGTCGCGGCCGCGATCGCTGTCGCCGCCGCCGTCATACCGACGCTCGCAACCGGCACCAAGGCTCCGCTCGAGCCCGCAATCACGCTGGACGCGAGCATCAAGGGCGGCGAACTTCTCCCGCTGATCAACAGCGGCGATCGTCTCGGCAAGTTCGTCTTCGAAGGCCTCCCGGACGGCCTCGGCTTGCGAGCCGGTCCGGACGAGTACCAGGTCGCAGTGTTCGTCAACCACGAGCAGAGCACGGTGCCATTCCGCGGCGCCGCCGACTTCGTCAACTCGTCCGTGTCCGAACTGATCGTCGACACGAAGCGCGGAGTCGTCATCAGGGGCACCGACGCGATCCCGGCATCCGCTGGGCTGCTGCGACTGTGCTCAGCGTTTCTAGCCGGCGAGGCCGAAGGCTTCGCCACCGACACATTCTTCACGGGCGAGGAGACCAACGCCTGGATCAACCGCAAGACCGGCGAAGGCATCTCAGATCCCGATTGGCAGGCGCTGGAAGAGAAACCGCCTGGCTTCGAGCAGGCCGGTGTCGTCGTTGCCCACAACGCCGAGACCGGCGAGTCTCGGATCATCTACGGCATGGGCCGGATGAACCACGAGAACACCGTGGCGATCCCTGGTGGTTGGAAGAACAAGTTCGCTCTGATCACCACAGACGACACGTTCAGTGCTCCCTCGTCGCAGCTCTACATGTATGTCACGACGCGCGAAGAGCACATCTGGGAGGACAAGGGAGACCTCTGGGCCTTCCGGGTCACCAAGACGGGAGCTGGACACGTCGATCGCGACGACCCGTTCAACAACGCCAACGACTACCTCGACATCCAGCCCGGTGACAAATGGAAAGGCCAGTTCATCCGCGTACCACGAGAGGTCGCGCTCGGAGACCAGCAAGCTCTAGAGGACTGGTCGAACGAGAACAACGTCTTCCAGTTCATCCGGCTCGAGGATCTCGCGTACGACCGGAACAACCCACGTGTCGTCTACGTTGCCGACACGGGTGTCAGCCGGCTCATTCCCGACGAGGAAACGGGTCGCCTGAAGCGTTACCCGAGCGCCAACCCCGACGGGCTGACCGGCATGGCCGACAACGGTCGGATCTATCGCTTCGAGCTCAGCAAGTGGGACCCGCGGCGCGTCAAGAGCTTCTCCGTTCTGGCCGACGGAGACGCCGATCCAAAGAGCCCGTACTACGTCGACATGACGAGCCCGGACAACATCGATACGAGCAAGTACAGCCTGATGGTCCAGGAGGACACGAGCAACGCCAAGATCCTGCGTTACGACTTCCGTACCGAGGCGTGGAGCACGGTCGCGACCGTCAACGACCCGGCCGGCGAGTCGAGCGGCATCGTCGACGCGTCGCAGTGGTTCGGCCCGGGGTACTGGATGCTCACCGTCCAGGAGCACGGATCGAACAACAAGGAAGAGATGGTCAGTGAAGACCTCACCCTCAAGCGTGAGGATGGCCAGCTTCTCGTGATGAAGGTCCCCGGCTCCTGAACAGGCACCGCGCGGGCAGAGCCGCACTGGCAAGCGAGCCAGACGTAGCGCTCAGGGCGCCCCGGCAGTTGCCGGGGCGCCCTTCCCGCGTCCGGCTCGTAGGCGTCGCTAGTAGCTCGGGGGCCTCTCTGCGAAGCGGATGATGGGGTCCGAACCCACGACCATTTGCATGGCAACTGGGTCGCTTCCGCCGAACTCGACGAGCCGGCCCAAGAGCCTCCCCTGGGAAGACCTGGTCGATGTTTCAGCGACTCTGCACACGCACGACGAACCCGCGGACGAGCCGCTCCCGCCGTGTGTAGCGCTTTCTGAGCACGGATCGCACGGTAGCGCCGATCCCACCGGAAAGCGTGAAGCCCAAGACGAAGGCACCGGTGGCAAGAGCCGGGAGCTGCCGCCGTAGGTCGTTCTGCGCGCCGAGTTCACGACGGAACTTGGCGAGCGTCTCGTCGAGCGCCTGTCGCTCCGCGGTGATCGCCTCACGGATCTCAGCTTCCGTGCGTCTGTCGGAGTCAGCCATTCTCCGCACCCCCTGTCGAAGCGCTCGTGAGAGCCGGGAGTTCCTGGTCGCTCTGGCCCGTCTGCTCGCTCCCGCTCCGAAGTTTGCGCTTGACGATCGCGACGCCGATCCCGACGAGAACGAGACCGAGACTGACCAGCCCGCCAAACAGGATCAGGATCGCGAGCCAGGGATCGAGCACGGTCGCGATACCCGCAGCGGTAGCGGCCAGGCCGACGAGCACCGACAGCGCGAGCAGCATGATGCCCGCGAGCGCGATGCCGCCACCGATCGCGGCCGTCTGGGCCTTTCGCCGGACGAGCTCACCCTGGAGTCGCGCGAGCATCTCAAACCGAGCCTTCAGCTCGGCGGCGACCGAGGCGATACCGGCGGCGTCAGATCCCTGTTCGTGCACGATCGGTCCAGTCGATCCATCGAGCCAGCAGCATGCCGAAGAAAAACGCGAGACCGGT
>JAUVPB010000157.1 GCA_030598925.1 Actinomycetes bacterium | reverse complement strand
CGATCTCGGCCGGCACGCTCGGCCGCGCCAACCGCAACTCCGGCAGATCATCATCGGCCCACCAACCCGACCAGGAACCGAGCAAGCCCCGGTACTTCAGTGCGGAGCCCCACACGGTCCCGTCTCCCGGCCGGAAGGGATCGGCCTCCTCGCCACGCGTCTTCCGTTTCAACCGGATCAGGATTGAGCGGTCGGCCACCGTCGAGGGCAGCGAGCCAATGCCGGCTAGCGCCTTCGGACAGACCACGCGGAACTCCTGAATCTCCGCTCCGCCCGACGTGGCGCGCGGGACCGTAGCGCCGCTCCGGTGACCCGCGTTAAGGATGTTCCGTAGCTCACGCCTGTCACCGCGCTTGGGGTCAAAGATCGTGTCGTACTCATCCAGCAGGAGCGTCGGCTGCGCCAACTCGATCTTTCGAAACAGCACGGCCGCGGTGGGATCCACAACCCGCCACGGTCGCGCCACAAGCAGCTCAAGCACCTCCAACAGCGTCGTCTTGCCGCTGCGCTTCTCCGCCGAACTGATCTGCAGGCGCAATCAGCGTGTGCTCAATCACGGCGAGATGCACGTCCTGCTCAGATCGGCCGTACCCAGCTACCGACCGATCCTCGTGTGCGCACTCTTCACCGGCATGCGCCTATCGGAGCTGCTCGGCCTCACCTGGCGCGACATCGACTTCGAGGCCGAGGTCATCCGCGTGCGCCACCAGCTCTCGCGGTCAGGCGAGCGCACCCGATTGAAATCGCACGCGGCTGTGCGTGACATCCCGTTGCTGCCACAGCTCGCGCGACTGCTCCGCGAGCACAAGCTTGCGTCACCGTTCTCGCGCGAGCCGGACTTCGCCTTCGCGACCCAAACCGGAACGCCAAGGTATTACCGCAACGTCCAGGTCCGTGGGCTCGACAAGGCCGCCGAACGTGCCGGGCTCAATCCGGACACGGGCAAGGACGACAAGCACGCGAGCGACGCGCTGCAGAAGCTCCGGTTCCACGACTTGCGGCACACGTTCGCGAGCCATCTGATCATCGACCTCCGGATCGATGCGGCGCAGGTCAGTCGCATCCTGGGGCACGCGAAGCCCGGTATCACGCTCGACGTCTACACGCACCTCTTCGACCAGGCCAGCCACGCAGACGACATTCGAAAGCGAATGGCCGACAGCGCGTTCGCACGTCTACTTGACCAAAACTTGACCAGCTAGCCGCGGCGCTGGCCACTTCGCTGGTCGCGAGTCAGAAAAAAGGAGGTGTCTTGCAGGTACTTCGTAAAGTGGAGCGTACCGGGCTCGAACCGGTGACCTCCGGCTTGCAAAGCCGGCGCTCTCCCAACTGAGCTAACGCCCCGCGCCCGAAACTGTAGCTAGTGGATGCGGCGCCACACCAGGCCGCGTCTCCACCGCCAGATCCGCGCGGCAGCGGTGGGCGTACATCTCCTCGCGCCAGAACGGCGACGGGCGGCCGGAGCCGCCCGCCTACCTGGATGGAACAAGCGGCGAGTTAGTCCCCCCAGTCAAACTCTCGCGTGCGACCCCAGAGGCTTTCTTCATCTGGCTCTGATGGCTGACCGTTCGGAAGTGCGAGCACAAGCTCACGATCAAGCGCAGGCTGCGTTCCAGAGGCAGTCTCCTCGATTCGAGCCTGCTCCTCGGTCTTGAACAACGGGTGGTTCTCTAGGTTATCGCCGTTCAGGTACTTACCGATCGGCATATCACCGTTCAGGTCGGCATTTTTGCGCTTGAGGTCAAGATGCTCTTCAATGACCCTGGCAAAGGTCGAGCTTCCTTCGAACTTCATCCGGTCGTCTCCTCCGTCCTCCGGGAACACAGGACTTCTTAGCTGGAGGATTGTAAAGGAATCCTCATAGATGTCAAGAAGGTACCTAGTTGGTCGGACGCAGACGTGCGTGGCCGGCCCGCCGTGGCGGGTCTAGAAGATGGTGCGGCTGAGCAGAACGGCGACGCTCATTCCCACGAGCCAGCCAACGGTCGAGACGGCAACAGCCCACGCGGCGAGCCGTCGCTGGTCGCCGCCGATGCCGGCCGCGACAAGCGCGATCGCAATCGCGGGCGGGCCAAGTCGCATCGGCGCGAAGAACACACAAGCGATGCCGGCGAAGATCGCGGCGGCCGAGAGATACCCGACCACGACGTCCTTGACCGGCGTCGAGTGATCGACCTCCTGAAACTCCGGTGTGCTCACCGGGTCTCCGCGACGTCAGAGCGCTCGGCATAGGTCGGCGCACGCTGTCCCGGTCGGCGCGTGGGCGCGCCGTGGGGGCCGCGGCGATGCGCGAGCCTCGCGGTACGACCGCCCGGCTTCCACCAGGGCCCACCTTGATCGGGCTCCGGCGGGCGGTAGCCGCCGGATGCCCCACCTGTCTCATGATCTGGCTTTGACTTGATCGCCCACCACACGACCCAGCAGAGCCAGAGGGTCGGGATCTTGAGAGCGATCGCGAAGAACAGTAGGTACCAGAGCATGACTGCAGCCAGTCTACCGCCGTGCCGGGCGGAGCATGTCGCCGCACCGCAGCGAGCTTATGTCTCGCGCGGGCCGCTCACGGCTGCGCCGGCTACGTACCGATGTAGATGCTCTTCAGCCGTGTGTAGAAGTCGACCGCGACGCTGCCTTGCTCGCGGAACGTCCCGCTCGACGAGAGCTTGACTCCCCCGAACGGCGCGTTGAGGTCGACACCCGTGGTCGGCCGGTTGATCTTCACCACGCCGACCTCGGCCTCGTCTGCGAACCGCATCGCTGACCGAAGGTCGTTTGTGACGATGCCGCCGGACAGCCCGTACGCCGAGTCGTTCGTCACCGCGATGGCCTCGTCGACATCCGCAACCTCGATCACGCTGATGACCGGGCCGAAGATCTCCTCCGTTGCGATGCGCATGCCCGGCCCGACGCCGGTAAACACCGTCGGCTGGAAGAGATGATTCGAGGCGACGGCGCCGCCGATGACGAGCTCAGCACCCTCCGACTTGCCCGTATCGATGTACTCGAGGTCGGTGCGGAGCTGCGACTCGCTGACTACCGGCCCCATCTTGACACCGTCGTCCTGTCCGTCGCCTGGCTGCCAACCGCCAGCTTCATCGGAGAGGGCCGTGACGAGGGAGTCATGGATGTCGGGTGTACAGATCACACGGCTCGTTGCCGTGCATGCCTGACCGGTCAAGGCCCACCCGCCCATCGCGGCGACGGTCGCGGCGACCTTTGGATCGGCGTCACCGAGCACGACCAGCGCGTTCTTGCCGCCCATCTCAAGTTGGACGCGCGCGAGGCGCGCGCTGCCGATTCGATTGATCTCGAGTCCGACCTCCGAGGAGCCGGTAAACGAGATCGCCGCAACACGCTCGTCTCGGACGAGCGCCTCGCCGACAACGCTGCCAGAGCCGTTCACGACATTGAGCACTCCGGGCGGAAGCCCTGCCTCCTGGAGGCACTCGGCGAGCACCTGCACCGAGACGGGTGTGATTGCCGCCGGCTTCATGACCACGGAGTTTCCAGCGACCAGAGCGGGCGCGAGCTTCCAGGTCGGGATTGCGATCGGGAAGTTCCACGGCGTAATGAGCGCGACGACGCCGAGCGGCTCCTTGCGAGTGATGATCTCGGTCGACGGGACCGCCGACGGCAGCGCGTCGCCCTTGATGCGCCATCCTTCGCCACCGAAGAAGCGCAGAATGTCTGTCGCTCGCGTGACCTCCCCGGTCGCTTCCGCGAGTGTCTTTCCTTCCTCCGAGCACAGCAGGACCGCGGCCTCACCCTTCCGCTGCTCTAGCAACTCGGCTGCTCGCATCAGGATGGCTCCGCGCGCGGGCGCCGGCGTCTTGCGCCAGCCAGGAAACGCTTGCGCCGCGGCGCTGACGGCCGCGTCGACGTGTGAGGCGCCACCGACCGCGAGCTCGGCGACCACCTCGTCCTGACGCGCTGGATTGCGGCGCTCCGCCTCGGGGTCACCTGTCCACTCGCCATCGATCAGGTGCTTCACAACAACAGGAGTGGCCACTGCGCTCATCTCGTACCTCCGGTACCTCGGTAGACCGAATGACGGAGCCGTCCCACGCCCTCGATCGTGATCTCAACGATATCTTCTGCCTCGAGCGTGAAGTCGTCGGGCGGTACCAGTCCGGTGCCCGTGAGCAACACTGCGCCGTGTGGATGAGAGAGCTCGCGAAAGAGGTAGCTCGCGAGCTCCTCGAACGAGCGCTTCATCGAGCCGGTGCTCGTCGCTCCGTCGAACACGACCTCGTCTCGTCTCTCTACTCGCAGCGTGATCGCGGCACTCCTCGCAGCGTCCCCGAGATCGCTCGCGAGAACGATTGTGTCGGAGAGCTCGACGCAGTCGTCGTAGATCTTCGCCTGAGCGAGGTACAGCGGGTTCTCGCCTTCGATCGTCCGTGACGAAACGTCGTCGCCCACGACGTATCCGGCGATCTCGCCCTGCGCCGTGAGCACGAGACCAAGCTCGGGCTCGGGCACGTCCCACGAGGAGTCGCCCCGCACGCGCAGCGGCGCTCCCGGCGCCGAAACGCGATAGGCCGGAGACTTGAGGAAGAGCTCCGGCCGTTCGGCCGCGAAGACCAGGTCGTAGACGTCCTTGACCGCCGACTCCCCCACACGCGCTTCACGAGAGCGCTCGTACGTCACGCCGGAGGCCCACACCTCCTGCAGATCGACCGGCGCGAGCGTCTCGCCGCAATCACCCAGTGGCGTCGCTGCGCGACCGCGCTCAACGGCGGCCGTGATGCCTGCCACCCCCGAAGCGAGGAGCTCGGCGAGCGACGGCGCTACCTCGTAGCACGCGCCCTGTTCCACCAGCACGACCAGCTCTCGTCCCTCGATGCTGACCCGGCGCAGACCGCGTGGCGTGGCGTCGTGTCGGCCCATGGCGTCGAAGTCTACGGCCGCGAACCTCGTGGCCGCGCAACCAATCGCCCGGGTGGCGACGCCGCCTACACTTCCCCGGTCGCGGCGTGCGACTCCCGACTGTGACCGTCGTCATCTCCCACCCCAGCTTTGCAACGGCGCACCCCACAGGGAGTCACCCGGAACGTCAGGAACGCCTTCAGGTCCTCCTCGACGCATTCCCTGACCCGAAGATCGCGCCGTCGGCCTCGACCGATCAACTCGAGTCGTGCCATGACGGAACGTACATCGAGCAGGTACGGGCAGCCTCGGATAGCGGCGCCGTACAGCACCTCGACGCTGACACGATCTGCACGCCGAGCAGCTTCGAGCTGGCATTGCTGGCCGCGGGTGCGGCGATCGCGGCCGTAGAACAGTCTGGCTTCGCGCTCGTGCGCCCGCCGGGCCACCACGCCCTTCCCGGTCGCGCGATGGGCTTCTGCCTCTTCAACAACATCTCTGTGGCTGCACGATTCGCACAGCGAGAGCTCGGGCTCGCCCGGGTGGCACTACTCGACTGGGACGTTCACCACGGCAACGGCACGCAGGACATCTTCTGGGATGACGACTCGGTCCTGTACGCATCGATCCATCAGTCCCCGTTCTACCCAGGCACAGGTGGGCCGGACGACAGCAACGCCACCACCGTCAACGTACCGCTGCCGGCGGGCTGCGGCGACGAGGACTACGCCGAGGTGATGGAACGCATCATCGAGCCACGGATCGAAGCCTTTGCCCCCGACGTTCTTCTGATTTCGGCCGGCTACGACGCGGCGGCGGCCGATCCCCTCGGCGGGATGCGGGTAAGCGCCGACGGCTTTCACGAGCTCGCGGCTCGGGCAGTACGTCTGGCGCCTCGAATTGCGCTGGTGCTCGAGGGCGGGTACAACGTGGAGACGCTGCCCGATCTCGTGCGCGCAACGCTCGGAGGCCTCGAGTCGGGCAGGGAAGCATGAGCTGGACAACCCGAGAGGGATCATGGACGTAACAGCAGAAGACTTCGAACGCGCAGTCATCCAACGATCGCACGAGCTACCGGTCGTCGTCGACTTCTGGGCCGAGTGGTGCGAGCCGTGCAAGTCGCTCACGCCTGTGCTCGAGCAGGAGATCGCCGCGAAGGAGGGACGGATCGAGCTCGCGAAGATCGATGTCGATGCGAATCAGGAGCTCGCTCAGACTTACGACGTGCGTGGGATCCCCGCAGTCAAAGCGTTCCACAAGGGCCGCGTCGTCGACGAGTTCACAGGCGTTCGCTCCGGTCCCGTCGTCGCGGACTTCCTCGACGGACTGCTCGGCCCGCCGGCCGGAGAGAGGCTCCTCGAGGAGCTGACCGAGAGCAACGAGTTCCCGGAGATCCTCGGGCCGCTCTCGGAGGGTGACTACGAGCGGGCCCTCGAGTGGTTGATGAGCCAAGTCGCGGCTGCGGACGACGACCGCCGTACCCGCATCCGCGAGGTGATGGTCGAGATCTTCAACGAGCTCGGCGCCGACCATCCCGTGGCGACCGCGTACCGCCGCCGTCTCGCGAGCGCTCTCTACTAGTCACCTTTGCTGCACGGCGGTTTCCAGGCTGAGTAACGCCACCTGCTCGTCGCGCTGAGAGTCGCGCCCGCTTCAGGTCGGACGCTGCGGGAGCTCGTACTCCAAGCGTGACGATTTCGTCACGCCAACTGCCCGTTTCGGACGATGCGGTGACGTCCAGCAGGACGTAGGTTCGAAGGCGTACCCACGCTCGTCCGCCCAGAGCAGGGAGGTAGACACCAAGTG
>JAUVPB010000275.1 GCA_030598925.1 Actinomycetes bacterium | reverse complement strand
GGCCCCGGATGCGTGCTGGCGCCGATGTGGAAGAGATTCGAGACAGGGGTCCGGTGCCCGGGAAGACCCGGCCTCGGCCGCCACAGGAGATTCTGATCGAGCGCGCATGAGCCACCGTAGATGTCACCACCCACGAGGTTGATGTTCGCGGCCTCGATATCCGCTGGCGAGAGGGCAACCCGCTCCAACAGCGCCTCGTCGAGGTTCATGATGTGCCGTGACAGGCGTGCTTGAATTCGATCCGCGTACGCCTCGCGCAGCTCCTCTGTCCAGATTCCATCGCCGACGTCAAGCTCGCCAGCAGCGTCTCCGGTCGGCCGCGACGGCAGCTCCTGAAGCTCCAGCCAGAGGATCGCCTTCCCCTCTGGAGCACGCCCGGGATCGACCGTTATGGGCTGTCCGACCGCGACGGTCGCTTCGGCGGGAAGCAGGCCGCGCTCCGCTTCGTTCACGGCACGTGAAACCCCGTTCAGCCCAGCCGTCACATGAACGATCGCGGTATCGCCCAGGCGTGGGTCTCCATGCCACTGCGGTGCGGCGTCGAGCGCCATGTGGATTTGCATCTCACCCCGCCCGTAGCGGAAGCGCTTCGCCTCGGCGCTGACGGCGGCCGGAACGACGGCGCCGGCCAGGAGACGTCCGTAGAGCTGCGTCGGTGTCACGTTCGCAACCACGGCTTCCGTGGCGCGCACCAGTACATCTGAGGATGACCGCACGCCGATCGCTCGACCACCGGTGACGACTATCTCCTTGACGTCGGTCTGCGTCTCGGCTATGCCGCCCGCGTCGGTAACGATCCCGACGAGGGCGTCGACGAGCGCGCGGCCGCCGCCGCGTGGCACCGGCATGCCGCCGAGCTCGATCGTCACGGCCATCACGCGAGCCATGAAGCCAGACGAGGCGGCGTCTGGCCCTAGGCCGGCGTGGAGCACCCACGGCGCCAGCAGCGCGTGTGCTTGAGGTGCCTCGAAGGTCTCCGTGAGCCAGTCACGGGCGGTCGAGAGCATCTCGCCTGTGAAGCGTACGAGCCCGTCGCGGCCTAGCCGGCGCAGAGCCTTCGTCGCCAGGGCGAGTCCATCCCGCGACCACAGCTCGGTCGTCAGGACCCCGAACGCGAGGTCAGCGTTGGGCATGAAGTCGGCCACGGCCTGACTCCAGGCCTCGCCATCCGCCTGTGCGCGGCGGGCGAACTCGGACACGTTCCTCTCATGCGACATCGTCATGAACGCACTCGAGCCGTCAGGCATCAGCGACGCGGTCGGCAGATCGGTGCTCAGGTACTCGAGGCCCCGAGCCGCGAGGTCGTCCTTGAGCTCGGCGTAAGCCGCCGAGCCCATGAACAGCGGGTGCCACGCGGAGAAGACCTCGTGGTGGACCCCGGGTCTTGTGATCTCCGCGGTCTTGATCGCTCCGCCGAGGTAGTCGTTTCGCTCGAGGATGGCCACGCGCTTGCCGGCTCGGGCGAGCAGGGCAGCGCCTACGAGCGAATTGATGCCACTACCTACGAAGACGACGTCGTAGCTGTCGCTCATGTCAGGCCTCCGTTCAACTCAGTACCGCCGTGCACTCGATCTCGATCAACAGTTCGGGCAAGCCCAGTCCGACGACGCCGAGGATCGTCTGCGGTGGATGCTCGGGACTTCCCGCTTCCGCCTCGATCGCGCGGGTGATCAGCTCGTATGCGGTCGGCTGAGTCGTGTAGATCGTGCGACGAGCGACGTCGCTCCAGGCTGCGCCGGCTGCCGCGAGCGCCGTGAGCACGTTGGCGGTGGCTGCCCTCGTCTGCTCGTACAGATCATCGCCGCCAACGAGCTCCATCTCCGTGTCGAGCGCCACCTGACCGGCGATGAAGACCAGGCGCTCAGCCTGAGCTTTCGCGACGTGGCTGTAGCCGGGAGCGGGGTGAAGCTCGATTGGATTCAGGAGCTCTCTGGGCGCCATGGCCGACTCCTAGCTCGCCGAGAGCTGCGTCACGAGCTCAGTGAACTCCGCGTCGGTGACCAGGCCGCCCTTTCGAACGCCCAGCTCCTTCACGGCCGCGAGAACGTTCGCTCTGGCTTCGTCGTCGACGTCGAGCCCGAGCTCCTCTGCGCGAATACGCACCGAGTCGATCCCGCTCTTCTTGCCGAGCACAAGTCCGCGTTGCGCACCGACGACCTCGGAGGAGTACGGCTCGATCGAGGGCGGATCGTGAAACTGAGCCGCCACCGCCCCACTCTCGCGGGTAAACAGGTTCTCACCCACGAGCGGCTTCCACGGCTCCAGCGCGTAGCCCGAGCTGTCCCTGACCTGAGCAGAAAGCGCCCGAACGGAGTCGAAGCGGAGGTTCGTCGTGTAGCCGTAGAGAGCTTCGAGCGCCAGAGCGCTCTCGGCGAGGTCGGCGTTTCCACCCCGCTCGCCCATGCCGTTGATCGTTCCGTGCACCCAGGTCGCCCCGGCCCGAACCGCAGCGACGGCCGCTGCGGTCGCCAGACCGAAGTCATCGTGCCCGTGCCAGTGCACCGGCACGTCGTCGCCAACTGCCTCGACCGCTTGAACAACGAGCTGGGCGGCTGCCTCCGGACTCGCGATCCCGAGCGTGTCGACAACCACGATCTCGGCAGCGCCCGCATCGTGGGCGGTCTGGTACGCGGCGCGGAAGAAGTCCGGCTCGCTGCGGGAGCCGTCGACGCCGAAGAACGCAACGGTGATGTCGTTCTCGACCGCGTAGCTCACCGCATCGCCGATGCGCTCCAGCATCGACTCGCGGGTGACCCCGATCGCGTCGAGCTTGAGGTCGGAGATGGGCGACTCGATCACGCTCGCGCTCAAACCCAGATCGACGAGCGCCTCGACGTCCGCCTTCACGGCCCGCGAGAATCCCCACAACTCAGCGTCGATATCGGCCGCGATCATCAACTCGACCGCGCGCCAATCCTCGGCCGAGACCCGCGGGAAGCCGGCCTCGATCCGGTCAACGCCGGCGGCTGCTAGCCCCAGTGCGATCTCGAGCTTTTCCTCGGGCGCCAGGACCACGCCGACGGTCTGCTCTCCGTCGCGGAGGGTTGTGTCGTAGAGGCCGACCCGCGTACCCGCGGGCGGACCCAGCGCGCGATCGTTGAGTGAGCCCGTCCAGACGTGGGAGCGATCGATCATGACGTCCTCCTGAAGTCATCGGGAAACCGGCAGAGCCTCTCATTTCCGTCCGCGGTGATGAGGAAGTTGTCCTCGAGCCGCAGGCCGCCACCGTCCGGCCAGTAGATCCCCGGCTCGATGGCGAGGACCATCCCCTCGCGGATCGTGCCCTCGCCCGCCTGATGGGCGTAAGGAGGCTCGTGAGCGCGGGCACCGACCGCGTG
>JAUVPB010000012.1 GCA_030598925.1 Actinomycetes bacterium | reverse complement strand
CTGGTCACAGGGGAGATCTTGTCAACGCCGAGGGCGGTTGCCAATTGGCCGATCGACGTATCTTTGTCGACTACGCCCATGGGCTTACGAACAAACGTTCGCGAGCCGCGCGTGCAGCCGGGCCGCGCGTACAGCACGGCTCGCAAGCGCGCAGTGAGAGGAACGGTGCCGGCGGGCGCAATTGGGCAGAAGAAATGCGGAGCGGCGGCGTTCGACGTGCCGCCGCTCCCTGCCGCGGGAGGTTGCCGACGCCCCCGAGTGCAGGAGGAGGAAGCTCCCCACACTCTTTATGAGTGACTGCGGTCAAAAGCGCAAGGACCGACGGCCCGCATGAGGTTCGAAGACTGAATGTCCGCACGATAAGCTCGTTTAGTGAAAGTCGGCATCGTCGTCCCCTTGGCCTGGTCCTTTTGGGGCGGCGTCGTTGATCACGCCGATCATCAAGCTCGAACCTTGCGGGACCTTGGCGTCGATGCCCGCCTTCTCGTGGGCAACGACCCGCCGGGTCGGCTGACGAGGCTTCTCCATCCCCGCCTTGGGAGACACGACGCTCCGCCGGACTACGTGATGCCCATGGGCAGGACCGTGATCATCCCCGCGAACGCATCGCTGGCAAACATCGTCCTCAGCCCGCGGTCGATGCGGCTGATGCGACGGGTATTCAAGGAGGAGCAGTTCGACGTCATCCATGTGCACGAGCCATTTGCGCCAGTGCTTTCGGCGTTTGCGTTGGCGATTGCGGATTGCCCAACTGTCGTCACCTGCCACTCGTCCGGCGGCCGCTGGTTTCCGCTTGGAACGCTCGTCTGGGGCCGCATTCTTCGTACGGCCATCGATCATCGGATCGCGGTCTCGGAACAGGCGCGTATCGCGGCGGCGCCTAATGTCGGCGGGCCGTTCGATGTGATTCCAAACGGTGTCGTCCTCGGGCCGGAGCCGAGGTTTGACGGTCGAGACCACGCCGTCCTGTTCGTAGGTCGCCATGAGGCGCGCAAAGGTCTTCAGGTGCTTCTTCGGGCGTGGCCTGAGATCGCTGAGCGCACCGGCGCTCGACTACGGGTCATCGGTGCCGATCCGCTCGCTGTGCGATTCCTCATGCGCCGGCTCGGCATCCCTGACGAGGGCGTCGATCTGCTCGGCATCGTGCCAACCGCCGAGCTCGAAGCGCAGTTGCGATCGGCCAAGCTTCTCGTCGCGCCGTCGATTGGTGGCGAGAGCTTCGGGCTCGTTCTTGCGCAAGCGTTCGCGGCAGGGACACCTGCCGTTGCTTCCGAGATCCCTGGATACGTTGAGGTCGCCGACAATACGACCGGGGCCATGGTGCCGCCGGGCGACGCGGACGAGATCGTGGCCGCCACGATCCGGTTGCTCGCCGACGAGCAACACCGCGAAGCGCTCGGACGAACGGCGCGCGCCCGGGTGGAGGAGCGCTACGATTGGCGGGCGATTGGTAGCCGTCTACTCGGCATCTACGAGCTGCTGACTGGACTCCGGGTGTCGGCCACGACGAGGGCAACGTGACACGCAGAATCTTTTACTCACGAACGGGCCGCATCGCAATCACAGGGGCAGTTCTCGCCCTGCTTGCGGGCGTGCTCGTCTGGCGAGCGCCGGACCTGAGTTTGGTCGAAGATGCGTTCACCACGGTCGAGTGGGCCTGGGTGGCCGCTGCGTTCCTGGCGAACGTTCTGTCAACGTGGCTTCGCGCGGCCGCCTGGCAAGTCACGCTCGAACAGGCAGTGCCCGAACCGCATCCCGCCCATCGAGATGTGTTCTCGGCGTTCTCGGTAGGTCTGGTCGCGAACGTCGCGCTGCCGGGTCGAGTCGGCGAGTTTGCTCGTGTTGGGGTCATCTCACGGCACATCCCGGACGGGGCGTCTCGCTGGCCTGCCGTCGCCGGTTCGATTCTCGCTCATCGGGCCCTCGATGTGATTCCGATGGCGGGGCTCGCGATCTACGTACTTGTCGCTGCCCGCCTACCTCGCTGGGCCGAGACCGGGGTCTATGTCGTGCTCAGCGTCGGGGCGGCCGTGCTCGTTGCCGCGATTACGCTCGCGTTGTGGCGCGGGGACGCCTCGCTCGAGGGCAAAGGCAAGGCTTCGAGGTTGCTCCAGATGGCGCTTCGTGGCCTGACCGTTTTCCGTCGACCTGGAGCCGCCTTCGTAGCGTCGGCCCTTCAGCTGGCGGGATGGGCCGTTCAACTGCTCGCCGTGTGGCTTGCGCTTCGCGCGTTCGGGATTAACGAGCCGATCGCTGCTGCGGCGCTCGTGTTGCTCGTTGTCAACGTCGCGCTGGCTTTTCCACTCTGGCCGAGCGCAGTCGGCCTCTACCAGGTCGCCGTCGCCCTCGCATTGCTCCCCTATGGCATCAGTTACGAACACGGGTTTGCCGCCGGCATTGGCATTCAAGCGATCGAGATCGCGGTGGGGGTTGGGCTCGGGCTCTTCTTCCTGGCGCGTGAGGGACTCTCGTTCGCGGCGCTGCGCGAGATGCCAAAGGTCACAGCCGACTCCGTCGAGGGGGCAGGCAAACCGACCAGCGATCCGGAGGAGCCTCCTCACCCTCAGGAGGTCGGCTCGTATCGTCACAAGGGGCGGCGACGAGCGGCGCGCGTGCACGCGTTCAGCCGGAGGTCGCGTGACCGCTCGGCGGACCCGCTCGAAGGCCGCCGCGCCTGAGCGAGCTGGCGTGTGAGGCTTGTCTGCTCACCGGACAGCCTGAAGGGCGTTCTCTCGGCGAGTGCCGCCGCCAGCGCGCTCGCAGGCGGCGCGCGCAGGGCCGGCGCCGAGGCCACTGAACTGCCGCTTGCGGACGGCGGAGAAGGCACGGCCGACGTGCTCCACGCCGTGTGGGGAGGCGCGTGGCGCACAGCTACCGTCTGCGACGCGCTCGGTCGTCCGCACGAGGCGCGCTATCTGTGGGTCGAGGATCGACGACTCGCGGTAGTCGAGTCGGCCGAGGCAATCGGCCTACCGCTGCTGATGTCTGACGAGCAGGACCCACTTCGAACCTCGTCCGAGGGACTCGGGAGGCTCATCCTCGAGGCCCTCGACGCTGGTGCTCGTGAGCTGCTCGTCACTCTGGGCGGGAGTGCGACGGTCGATGGCGGTGCCGGGCTCAGGCGCGTTCTCGCCCCGGCGGATCTCGAGTCGATTCGCCTGACCGTTCTCTGCGACGTCACGAATCCATTGCACGGACCGCGCGGCGCGGCGCGTGCGTTCGGTCCGCAGAAGGGCGCGAGCTCGCAGGACATCGTCGAACTCGAACGCCGGCTTCTCGAGATGTCAGAACTCGATGCGTACGCCGACCAGCCGGGGGCGGGCGCAGCCGGCGGTCTCGGTGCTGCCCTGGCGCTCCTGGGTGCGAACCTTGCCTCGGGCGCGGCAGCCGTGCTCGACGCGATCGAGTTTGGACGGCGCATCGGCGGCGCGGATCTCGTCGTGACCGGCGAAGGCAAGGTCGACACAACGTCGCTAGAAGGAAAGATTCCCGTCGCGGTTGCAGCCGCGTGCGCGCAGGCGGGCGTCCCTTGCGTCGTCTTTGGCGGGGTCATCACCGTGCCTGCTGAGGAACTGTACGACCGCGGCGCGACCGCGCTCCTTGCGCTGAGTGGCGAGCCCGCTGAGGCTAGCCACGACCTCGCTGAACTCGGCTACGCCCTCGCTCGCCTGGTCAGCAGCCTCAAGCGGTGCTAGAGGGCGCCGCCGGCAGCGGCGGGCGCGGCGTCGTCGGCTCCGCCATCGCCGACGGGATTTCGCGCGAGGAAGTCTTCCACGAGAAGTAGGTTCTCCTCGCCAGCTCGTTCGACGACGGCGAGCAGGTCAGACATGCTCGACGTTTCCTCGAGTTGCTCCTTCAAGAACCACTGCAAGAACTGCTCGCCCTGGAATGCGCTCTCGTCTCGGGCGAGCCGCGTCAGCTCGGAGAACTGGTCGGTAACACGGCGTTCCTGCTGGAGCGCGAGCTTCACAGCAGCCGCTGCGCTGTCGAACGACGTTTGTGGAGCTGCGACTCCGGGAATGCTCACGTCGAGCTCGGCATCGAGCAAATACTGCACGAGCATCATGGCGTGATTGCGTTCCTCGAGCGCCTGGCGGTAGAAGTGCTCGGCGAGGAGCGGAAGCGTCTGGCCGTCAAAATATGCCGCGATCGCGATGTACTGCTGCGACGCCGCGAACTCGTGGCCGACCTGCTCGCGCAGGCGCTCTATGAACGGGCTGGCACTCATACGCGCGACTCTAGCAATCGTCGCCGTCCGTATCGGTGCCGCCGTTCCCTCGCTCGCCGTCGATCGGATCCGGCGCATGCTGGGTTTCGTCTGGAGCTTCGGCAAGTTCTCGTGTGAGCTCCTCGACACGGCTGTGTGCGGCATCGAGGCGAGCCGCGCAGATCGCGTAAAGGACCTCGCCGCGCTCCCAGAGCTCGAGCGTGCGCTCGAGGCTCGTCTCGCCACGCTCGAGCGTACGAACGATCTCCTCGAGCTCGGTGTGAGCCTCCTCGAAGGAGGGTTGATTTTCAGCGGCAGTGGGTTGCTCGGTCATACGCGCTCGTCGTGGTCGGCGTCTCGATCCGGATCCTGATCTAAAGCGTGGACAGCGTCGACGTGCGCCGCGAGACTACCCCGTCCCAGCGCGATCTCGAGCTCGTCGCCGGTAGCAACGACCGACGCGTCGGTAAGGACGCGGCCCTCGCGTCGCACGAGCGCGTAGCCCCTCTCCAGCGTTGCCGACGGAGACAGGGTTGCCAGCCGCGACGACAGGGCCTCGAGTCGATCGCGTCGTTGGGCGAGCGAGCGACGCAGTTCTGCGTCGACTGAGCCGCGCAGCGTGTTGATGCGTGCGCCTGTCGCAACGAGCCCGGCCAGGGGCGCGCGAAGAAGAAGGCGGCGCTCCCGTTCGAGTCGCTCTCGACTCCGCACGATTGACGACCGTAGAAGGCGGCTCAGCTCACGCCGACTCGCGCGGAGTTCATTTGCGAGCTCCTGAGCGTCGGGAACCACCACAATGGCCGCTGCGGTCGGCGTTGCGGCCCGTGTGTCGGCAGCGAGATCGCACAGAGGGTGGTCGTGCTCGTGCCCGACCGCGGAGACAACGGGCACCGGGCTTTCGGCGACTGCCCGGATCACACGTTCGTCGCTGAACGGCAGCAGATCCTCGAAGGAACCACCCCCGCGGGCCAGGACGATCACGTCGACGTCAGACTGTGCCGCGATCGTCTGGAGCGCGCCTGAGATGGCCATCGGCGCGCGTGGGCCCTGAACTGTCGTCTCGAAGATCAGCAGCCGGGCGGGCGGGAAGCGCTTCAGAGCAGCCGTGACGATGTCCCGCTTTGCCGCCGCGTCGGAACCCGTGACGACGCCGATTCGCTTTGGAATCAGCGGAAGCCGACGCTTGCGCTCTGGATCGAAGAGGCCCTCGTCGGCGAGGCGGGCTCGAAGCGCCTCGAGTTGGGCTCGCAGATCTCCGAGCCCGACCGGCTCGATAGTGATCGCACGAAGCTGAAAGGTACCGCGGGCCTCGTACAGGTCGGGACGCCCGAACGCGTGTACACGCGCTCCTTCCTGGAGCGGCGTCGCGAGGTTCTCGTACGCAGCGCGAGCCATGGTTACAGCGAGCGTCGCGCCGTCGTCAGGATCGCTGAGGGTCAGGAACACCGTCTGCCAGGTCGGTTGGCTTCTAACCTCTGTCACCTCGCCTTCTACCCAGACGCGAGGGAGGCGGGCGAGCCACGAGCCCACGCCGGCGTTGAACTCGGAGACCGGGTAGACCTTGCGGTCTCCGACCATTCGCGGTGTCGGCTTCACCGCAGCAGAGTAGCCACGTCGGCTCGGGCCACGGGCGGGCGCCGAACGGCTAGAGGAGGATTCGCGTCGCGACGTCGGGCGAGCAGCCGTCCTCGACTAGACCCACGGCCTCGTGGAGGTCGACTTCGGAGGCGGCGAGATCCTGAGCGAGCTCGGTTGGATACCCGGCCTCGACGAGGACGTGCAGCCGCCAGCCCTCAACCTTGGCTTTTTCGTCGCTCGGGGATTCAGGTGCTGATACTTCAGCCATCACTCTTGCTGTTCGTTTTATCTGTTTGAGACGCCATTCGCCACAAAAGGTGAGAAGAGATCATCGAGAGTTCGTCTTTCTTAACAGCGGATACATGCCTGTGGCTCAACCGGTTTCCCGCCCAACAGACTGCTCGGCGTGTCGGACGGCCCTCTCGAACTCGGTTAGCTTCGTCGTCAACTCCAGCTCAAGCTCGCTCTCGAAGGCTGCGACGCGTCCGGCGGCTGTTTCCATAGTCGCTTCCAGGCGTTGGGTGATGAACGTGATCCGATCCTCCGCTGTAGAGGTCTGAGATTCGGCTTGTCGCACGACCTGATCGAGTTGCCGCTGGAGCCGCTGCGTCGTCTGTTTTGCGACCTCTTGCATCCGAGCTTCGACCTGTTCCTCGATCTGCTGCGCGTACGCGGCGCGCGTGCTTTCCAATTCCGCTGAAAGCCTCGTGCCGGTCTCCTCGCGAGATTCCCTTATCTGCTCGTCGAAGCGGCGTTCGGCCGCCTCGACGACACGATCACCGGCGCGTTCGAGCGAGCGTTCGAGCGCCGTCACCACGCGGCGCTCGGCCTCGCCGATGTCCGCGGCGAGTCGGGTACGAGCCTCGATCTCCTCTCGATACGCGTCCTCGCGCAGCGACGACGAAACCGCTTTCAGGCGCTCGGAGAGCTGGGCGATTTCCTGGCGGAAGTACTGCTCTTCTCGCTCCAGATCACGTCGTAGCTCTTCGCCGAGGACGCTAGCGATCTGCGAGAACTCAGCCCGAGCTTCCTCAATCGTCTGTTGCTGGTCGCGGTTCAGTCCATGGAGAGCTCGCGTGTGGGCGTCGACCTGGTCGCGCTGTTCATCGAGGATCGCGTTCTGCTCGCGTCCTTGCTGTCCAAGGCGCGCCGCGGTCTCGTCCTGGGCTCGTGTCAGATCGTCACTCCAGGCCCGGATCCGAGCACCGAGCTCGTCTTGGAGAGCTGCGTTACGATGCAGCAACTCGCTTGTCGCGCTCTCCTCGGCGTCTGCGAGCGCCGCCCTGCGTCTTTCGCTCAGCTCACGTTCCTGCTCGATGATCGCGTGTTGCGAACGTGCACGTTCTGTCGCGAGCGTTCGCTCGAGCTCGGTGGCGCGCTGCTTCGCATGGCTCTCGAGCCTTTGGTCTATGTGGCCGTACGCTTCGTCGATCAGGGTCGTGAGCCGCCGATCACGGGCTCGCGCCCGATTGAGTGCTGCGAGACCGATCTCGCCGACGGCGAACGCGGCCAGCGAAGCGAACGCCACGACGTAGACGCGCCAATCGCCGTCGGCTCGAATCACCGAGACCGCTAGGCCGGCAATCGCCGCGGCCGCAGCAGCTCCGAAGACCGTGCCGATCGCGACCAGCACAGGCTCGCTCGCGCGGCCTGCGGCGAGCGCCACCAGCGAGAGCGCGAACAGCGCGGCGGCGCACACCACGACGATCTCGGCTGCGGTCGTCATGGTTCGATCGTAGATCCCCGCACCGCGGATCGCCCGGATCGGACACCTCAGCGGATTGAGTGTGACTAGCTCCGGGGCCGCCGGGCGATCCACACCATGTCTTCGTCCTCCGTGAGAGGTCGCCCATCGAACCACCCGTATTCGCCGGCGATTTCGAAGCCTGCGACGTCCAAGAGGCGACGCCAGTCGGCCGCGTCGGCCCAGTGAAGGTGCATCACAGTCTCACCGCTCGTCGCCCAGATCGAGAGCACGAGCTCGCGGGTCGACTCGTTCCACTCGGCCCGCTCCCAGATGCCGGGTTCGCGTTCAAGCCAGCGTTCGTGCGTCTGTGCAATGTCCTCCTCGCTTGGACGGAAAACGTCGAATGCGAGCTGACCGCCCGGCTCGAGCAGCGCGAACGCAGCCTGTAGGGCGACCAGGCGCTCAGCGTCAGACGCCAGATGGAGGTACGCGCGGAACGGGACGATAACGAGTTGGACTGGCCCGTTATGCGGCGGTTGCTGCAGCTCGCCGATGCGCAGGTCGAGACGTTCGCGAACGCCGGCGCGCTCGGCCCTCAGCGCACAGAGCGCAAGCATCTTCGCTGACGAATCGACGCCGACGACGTCTGCACCTGTTTCCGCGATCGGGACGGCGATTCGGCCGGTCCCGACGCCGAGCTCGATGATCGGCCCCTCAACGGCTCGAGCCAGATCGACGTAGAACTGGATGTCCTCGAGCACGGAGCCGCTCCACGTGTCGTAGTAGGCCGCGATCGGGTCGTAGACGCTCATTGCGCTTGCTCGCTCTCAGTTTCGGTTTCGTGCGCGCCGGGGCGCCGCCGGGCGCGTCCGGCGGCGCTGCGGGAGCCGATGAAATCGGTACGAGGCACGATGATAGTCTCAGGCCGGTGGACGTCCAGGCCCTGGAAGAAGAGGCGCAAAACGCAATCGGCGCAGCGGTTTCGGCGGATCAGCTCGAAACCGTTCGGGTTCAGTATCTCGGTCGGAATGCCGTGCTGCCGCAGGCGCTCCGTGAGGTTCGTGACAAAGAGACGGGGCGGACGCTCAACGAGGCGCGTCGGCGACTTTCGGAGGCCATCGACGCGCGGCGCGACGAGCTCGAGCGAGACGAACTCGAACGGCGCCTGTCGGAGGAGTCGGTCGACGTCACGTTGCCTGGAACCGAGAAGGCACGCGGCCACCTTCATCTGATCACGCAGATTCGTCGTGAGCTAGAGGACATCTTCCTCGGTCTGGGCTACGAGGTCATCGACGGCCGCGAGGTCGAGACGACCTACTACAACTTCACGGCTCTCAACATGCCTACGTGGCATCCGGCGCGCTCGCCGCTTGCCTCTCTCTATCTCGACGATGAGACCGTGCTGCGAACAGAGACCTCACCGGCTCAGATCCACACAATGGAACAGCGCGATCCTCCGATCTACATGGTCTCGCTCGGGCGCGTTTACCGCCGTGACACACCGGACGCGACGCATGTCCCGATCTTCCACCAGGTAGAGGGGCTCGCGATCGATGAGGGCATAACGCTCGCCGATCTCAAAGGAACCCTTCGTCATGTCATGCGCGCGCTGTTCGGTGAGGACCGGGAAATCCGCTTCCGGACGCACTACTTCCCTTTCACCGAGCCGTCGATCGAGCCTGACGTCTCGTGCTTCCTGTGTGACGGTGCCGGCTGCAACGTGTGCCGCCACTCGGGCTGGATCGAGATGGGCGGCGCCGGCCTCGTGGATCCGAAGCTGTTCGAGTCGGTTGACTACGACCCCGAGCGCGTGTCGGGTTTCGCCTTCGGACTCGGGCTGGAACGCATCGCGATGCTTCGCCACGGCTTGCCCGATCTGAGGCAGCTCTGGGAAAACGATCTTCGGCTACTTCATCAGTTCTGAGATGAGCGCCGTCGGCTGGATGAACGGGCGAGGCTTGCTCGCGAGGTACGCGGCGTGAAGGTGCCGATCTCCTGGTTGCGCGAGTACGTCGACTTCGAGGTCCCGCTCGACGCGCTCGCGGATCGGCTTGCGGTCGCTGCGGCCGAGGTCGAACGGATCGTGCCCGTTGGCGTTGCGGATGAGGGAGGCAACCTCGAGCACTTCGTAACGGGCCGAGTCCTCGAGGCGTCGAAGCATCCGAACGCCGACCGGCTTCAACTCTGCCAGGTCGACGTGGGTGAGCCAGACCCTGCTCAGATCGTCTGTGGCGCGTGGAATTTCAGCGCCGGGGCGACGGTGGCCGTTGCCCGCCCCGGCGCGACCCTGCCCGACGGCATGCAGCTCAAGCGCGTGAAGCTCCGCGGAGAAATATCTGAGGGCATGATCCTGGCCGAGGACGAGGTTGCCCTCGGGTCAGAGCACGACGGAATCATGCTCCTCGCCGACGATCTGAGCCCGGGAACGCCGCTTGTCGATGTTCTCCCGCTCGCGGACCACGTCCTCGAGGTCGAGGTCACTGGCAACCGACCCGATCTGCTCTCGACGTATGGCCTCGCTCGCGAGGTGGCCGCTCTCTTCGATACGGAGCTTCGGCCGCCGCCCGGAATCGATCCGCCAGTGGGTAGCAGCGAGCCGGTCCCGATCGAGATCGCAGACTCCGGCGGCTGTCCCCGCTACATCGGGCGTGCCTTCAGCGGGGTCGAGATCGCCGAATCGCCGCAATGGCTCAGAACGCGGCTGCACCGGGCCGGGATGCGTGCGATCTCGAACGTGGTCGACATCACGAACTACGTCATGTTGACCTTTGGCAGCCCGCTTCATGCCTTCGACCTCGACCGGCTCGCGGGGAGGCGCGTCGGAGTGCGGCGGGCTGAGTCTGGGGAGCGTCTGCGCACTCTCGACGGGGTCGAGCGTGTGCTCAGCGTTGACGACCTGCTGATCGTCGACGGCGATCGCGCCATCGCACTCGCGGCAATCATGGGCGGCGAGGAGACGGAGGTCACGGAGGCGACGTCGAACGTTCTGCTCGAGGCGGCCAACTTCGAGCCGGTGGGCATTCTGAAGACGTCGGAGCGACTCGCGCTGCGCACGGAGGGCTCCAACCGGTGGGAGAAGGGCGTTGATCCGCACCAGGCGGCGCTCGCAGCAACGTACGCATCGGAGCTTCTTGTGAGCATCTCGGGTGCGGTGCTCGACTCAACGTCGGACGTCCAAGCCGCACTCGACCCAGCTCCGCGCACCCCCTTTCGAGCGGCGCGTGCCAGCGCTTTGATTGGACTCGAAATCGACGCACAGGACCAGCGCGCGCTTCTGCAACGACTCGGCTTTGAATTCGAAGGGCCTGACGGAGCTCCCGATGGCGAGTGGACGGTCACTGTTCCCACGTGGCGCGCGCGCGACGTGACGCGGGAGATCGATCTTGTCGAAGAGGTGGCGCGTGTTCACGGGCTCGACAGGGTCCCGTTCACGCTGCCGCAGCGCCGAGAGCTCTTCGGCCGACTCACGCAGGAGCAGCGGCTTCGCCGCCGGGTCGAGGATGCTCTGGTCGGAGCCGGGTACTCAGAGGCCTACACGTGGAGCTTGGCGAGCGACGATGTCGACCCGGCGGCCCTGCGCTTGCCCGTGCCGCTCTCGGCTGAGCACGCGGTGTTGCGCACGACGCTCTCTGCTGGGCTCGTTGACGCCGCCGCACACAACCGCGATGTCGGGAACCACGGGATCGCGCTGTTCGAGGTCGCTCGCGTCTATCTGCCGTCGGACGAAGGGCTCCCCGACGAACGCTGGCACGTTGGCGGCATCGTCGAAGGCGGCTACTTCGTGGCCAAGAGCGCCGTGGATCTGCTCCACGATCTGGTCAGGGTTGAGCCCCGGTTCGAGCGCACGAGCCAGCCGACGCTTCACCCGGGCAAGGCTGCTCGCGTTGCCGCGGGTTGGCTGGGTGAGGTCCACCCGAGTGTGCTGGATGGCGGGTGGGGCATGTTCGAGATCGACCTGGCCACGCTCTTCGCCGACGTGCCCGAACGAACGCTCTACGAGGACGTGATCACCTACCCGGCCGTCCATCAGGACCTCGCGTTCGTCGTCGACCGGCAACTACCAGCGGGTGACTTGATCGAAGCTGCGCTTGCTGCGGCCGGGCCGATACTTCGCGAAGCTCGCGTATTCGATGTCTACGAGGGCGATCAGCTCCCGGGTGGCAAGAAATCGATCGCGCTCAATGTGTCGTTCCAGTCGGACGCAGGGACGCTCTCCGATGAGGACGCCCGCGTTCTGCGCGAGAAGATCGTCGCCCGACTCGCCGAGCAACACGGAGCAGAGCTCCGCGCCTAGGCGTCAGACGGAGCGGCCGCCGATGCGCCAGACCGGGCCCTGTGTGGCAACGGGCTGGGAGTCAGACATCACGCGAATCACCTTCAGCGAGCCGTTGACTCCCTGCTCGTCGAGGCGCTCGAACGTGCGTCGGGTCATCCCTGGCGAGGCGCCGTAGCCGAACGAGCGCGCAACGCGGAAGTGAAACGCCTTGCTCCCGGATTGGAGCAACGGATTGACGGGCCCGAGCAGCAGCGCCGCGTGATCGATGTTGCCTGACGAATCGAGCTCGAGCTCGACCAGCACGTCCGACCATGCCGGCGGGAGCGCTGTGGCGATGGCGTCCCAACGCGTGACCATCGCGCTCGCGGGCTCAGGCACGTCGACCGGGCGAACCTCCGGGTCCGTTGCTTCCTCGGCCAGCAGTCGGCCTCGGATGGCTTCGCCGTCCAACTGAGCCAGCGCACGCCGCACCGCTGACACGCCCGGAGCGCCCTGGCCAGGTGCGAAGACGCGCAGCGCGAATCCGTCAGCTGAACGTCCTGGCGAGAGTGGGCTCAGCACCGTAGCGACGCGGTCCGCGTCAGCGGGGTCGGCGAGTACGAGCTTGATCGGAAGCTGCGTCCAACCGCGCGGGAGACGCCCGTGAATGAGCTCGAATCGATCGGTCAGGTTCACGGTCGCGATTGTAGTCGTGCGTAGGACGGTGAAGTTCGGCGTAGATCGTGCCAACATATCGGGCAGGTGTCCCCCGAATCGATCGAGACCATTCTGGTACGGTGTCGCGCGGCGTGACGAAGCTGGAGCAGCCGACTCGTCTTTCGCGGGAGACCCTCGTCAGTTTCCTTGAGGAGATGCTCCTCATCCGCCGGTTCGAGGAGAAGGTCGAGGAGCGTTTTCGCGCGGGCGATCTCTCGGGCTTTCTCCACGTAGCGCTGGGGCAGGAGGCCGTCGCGGTCGGCGTATGCCGGACGCTCGAGAGTGACGACGTGATCGCGTCGACCCACAGAGCCCACCACCATTGCCTGGCCAAGGGAATGACGCCAAACGCGCTGATGGCCGAGTTGTACGGGAAACTCGAGGGCTGCAGTCGGGGCTACGGCGGCTCGATGCATCTGTACGACCTGGCGACAGGCAATCTCGGCGCCAACGCCGTCGTCGGTGGCGGGCTCCCGGGCATTGTCGGCGCCGCGCTGTCTTTCCAGCTGCGCGGAGAGCCCCGCATTGCCGTCGCATTCTTCGGCGACGGTGCGACGAACACGGGCGCGTTTCACGAGTCTTTGAATCTTGCTCAACTGTGGTCGGTTCCCGCGGTCTTCGTGTGCGAGAACAACCACTACGCCGAGTCGACTCCGTCTCACCAGCACATGCCGATTACGGACCTTTCCCGCCGGGCCGAGGCGTTTGGGATGCATTGCGTCGTGGTCGACGGCCAAGACATTGAGGCGGTCTACCTCGCTGCCACCGAGGCGACGGCGCACGCCCGCGCCGGCAACGGCCCCGTATTTCTCGTCGCGAACACGTACCGGCTCACGGGGCACTACGTCGGCGATCCTCAGGTGTACCGGCCGAAGGGCGAACTGCGGGAGTTGCGGGAGACTCAGGATCCGATTCCCAGGCTTCGCGAGCTGCTCGGCGTGGACGAGGAGAGCTGGAGCGCACTTGAGGCTGACGTGAAGGCCACGGTCGAAGCCTCGGTCGAGTTCGCAAAGAGCGGCACGGATCCCCGACCCGAGGACGCGCTCCTCAACGTGTACGCCTAGGCGTAGCTCGCGCGATGCCTGAGACCACGTACCGAGAGGCTGTTCGCGACTGCCTGGCTGCGGCGATGCGGCAGGATCCAGACGTCTTCCTGATGGGCGAAGACATCGCCGAGATGGGCGGATCTATGGGCGTCACGCACGGACTGCTGGAGGAGTTCGGCAAGGAGCGGGTGCGGAATACCCCAATCTCCGAGGCGGCGATCGCCGGAGCAGGCGTGGGAGCCGCGATTCAGGGGATGCGCCCGGTGGTGGAGATCATGTACCAGGACTTCATCACGCTCTCGATGGAGCAGATCGTCCTTCAGGCGGCCAAGCATCGGTACATGTCAGGTGGGCAGGTCAGCGTCCCCCTGACGGTCAGGACGCAGGGCGGCGCGGGCTGGAGTCCGGGCGCACAGCATGCCGAACAGCTCGAGGCGTGGCTCTGTCACGTCCCTGGGCTCAAGGTCGTCTATCCCTCGACGCCAGAAGACGCGAGTGGACTCCTGTGGAGTTCGATCTACGACGACAACACGGTCGTGTTCTTCGAGCACCGGACGCTCTATCCGATCAAAGCGAACGTCCCGGAAGCGCTATCGCCCATCGAGCTCGGCAAAGCCCGCGTGCATCGAGAGGGATCCGACGTCACCATTGTCGCGATCGGTCGGCTCGTCCACGTCGCGCTACAGGTTGCAGAGCAGGCCACGGAAGAGGGAATCTCGGTCGAGGTGCTGGATCCTCGCACGTTGCTTCCCCTGGACGAAGACGCGATCATCAACTCGGTAATGAAGACCAACCGGTGCGTCGTAACGCACGAGGCAGTGACGCGCATGGGCTTCGGTGCCGAAATCGCCGCGCTCGTCCAGGAGAAGGCGTTCGACTATCTTGACGCTCCGATCGAACGCGTCGGATCGAAGTTCACTCCGATACCGTTCGCACCCGTCATGGAGCAGTATGTGATCCCGCACGAAGAGGATGTAATGGCTGCAGTCAAGCGAACCGTCGCGAGAATCTGATGGCAACACAGATCACGCTCCCCCGGTTGGGGCAAGGAATGGAGAGCGGCATCATCGTGCGCTGGCTCAAGGCAGAAGGCGACGAGGTGACCAAGGGCGAACCGCTGTACGAGCTCGACACCGAAAAAGTCACGCAAGAGGTCGAAGCCGACGCCGGCGGCGTCCTTCTCAGGATTCTGGAAGTCGAGGGCGCAGACGTGCCCGTCGGCACCGCGATCGCCATGGTCGGCGAGGCGGGCGAAGCGCTCCCCGAGCAGCCGGCCCCGTCGGCGGCCCCGGCACAAGCGCAGGCAGCTGCGCCCGCGGAAGCCGCCGCTCCGGCACCGGCACCAGCCACCGCAGTCGCGACAGCGGTGCCGGCGGCCCCGGTCGCGGCAGCGCCTGTGGCCACTCCGGCCGGTGGTCGCGTGAAGGCCTCGCCGCTGGCTCGGCGCATCGCGAAGGACCAGGGCATTGACCTCGCGACGGTTCAGGGCACCGGGCCAGAAGGCCGCATCGTCGCCGAGGACGTCGAGCGTGCGGCCGCGGGCGAGGCTCCCGGGGCGCCATCGGCGTTCCCCGCGGCCCTCGTCTCCGAGGCGCCGGCCGTCGAGACTGTCGAGTTCACAGCAATGCGCAGGACGATCGCCCGGCGCATGTCGGAGGCATGGCAGGCGCCGCACTTCCAGGTTTCGCTCACGGCGGATGTCGGCCGGATGATCGAGCTGCGTGGGCGTCTCGTCGACGGCGTCGCCGACGGTGGCGTTAGGCCGACCTACTCAGACCTGATCACGAAGCTTGTTGCCGTCGCACTGACGCGCCATCCGGCCCTGAACGCGCACTTCGCCGGCGACGCCGTGCACCAATATGGCCCGGCGAATATCGGGATTGCGATCGCCGTCGAAGGCGGGCTGGTCGTGCCGGTCATTCCGGCCTGCGACCGGCGCTCGGTTACAGCGATCGCGGCGGCACGCTCCGACCTCGTGGAGCGCTCGCGCGCTGGCAAGCTGTCGACCGATGATTTCGCGGGCGGGACGTTCACGATCTCGAACCTCGGCATGTTCGGCATCGAGCGGTTCATGGCTGTGATCAACCCGCCCCAGGTTGCCATTCTGGCGGTCGGTTCGATCGAGGACCGCGTGGTCGTGGTCGACGGCGAGGTGGTCGTCCGGCCGCGTATGGAGATGACGCTCTCGTGCGACCACCGCGCGGTCGACGGAGCCCAGGGCGCAGACTTCTTGCGAACCGTGAAGGAGCTTCTCGAAGAGCCGGGCCTCGCCCTCTAGCGCTACGTACCATCAGGCGGCCTGTCAAGTCACGCGGCCGGTAGGATCGCCGGCGCAACCGATCTACGAACAAGAGGAGCGCACATGGATTGCGACGTCGCCGTTCTCGGCGGTGGCCCAGGGGGTTACAGCGCAGCGATACGCGCCGCACAACTGGGTGCGAAGGTCGCCTGCGTCGAGAAGGAAGACGCGCTTGGTGGCACCTGCCTGCGAGTTGGGTGTATTCCAACCAAGGCGTGGGTCGAGACTGCCCACGGCTTGAAGGTTGCCCGCGAGACCCTCGGCAAGCTCGGGGTCAGCGTCAACGAGCCAGAGCTCGACTTCGACGCGTCGAATGTGTGGAAGGCAGGCGTGGTCACCCAGCTCACCCAGGGTGTCGCCGGGCTCTTCAAGGCCAACGGCGTCGAGTGGGTCCGGGGCGTCGGGCGTTTCACCGACGCTAATACGATCGCCGTCGAGGGAGGCGAGGACATCCGCTTCAAGTCGGCGGTCGTCGCGACCGGCTCGCGACCGCTGATGCCGCCGATCGACGGAATCGACTCGAATCGCTGCGTCGACTCGACGGGGCTGCTCGATCAGACCGACGTGCCTGCCCGCCTCGTCATACTCGGGGGCGGGATTATCGGCTGCGAGTTCGCGTCGATCTTCGGGCACTTCGGCTCGGAAGTGACGGTGATCGAGATGCTCCCGAATCTGATCCCGCAGGAGGACGATGAGGCCTCCGCAGAGCTCAAGAAGCAGCTCGAAGGCCGCGGGATCACCGTGCACGTTGAGTCACGTTGCGATCGCGTCGAGGACATCGACGGTGGGCTGAGAGTGTCGTACAACGGCGATCAGACCGTCGAGTGCGACCTGATGCTCGTTGCAACCGGGCGAGGGCCCGTTGTCGAGGACGTCGGGCTCGAAGCCGCTGGCGTGGCCTTCGATCCGCGGGCCGGCGTGAACGCAGACGAGTACCGCCGCACGAGCGTGCCTCACATCTACGCGGTGGGCGACTGCGCGGGCTACTGGCAGCTAGCCCACACGGCGTTCCGTGAGGGCGAGGTCGCCGCCGAGAACGCCACCGGCCACGCGGCGGTCGTCGACAATCGCGCCGTCCCGAGACCGATCTACACGGATCCGGAGATCGCGGGCGTTGGCCTGACCGAGACCGAAGCCCGCGAGGAGTACGGCGACGACGTGCTTGTCGGCAAGTTCCCATTTTCTGCCAACGGTCGTGCGCTCATGCAAGGCGAGACCGCCGGTTGGGTCAAGTCGATCCACGAGAGCCGCTATGGCGAGCTGCTGGGGCTTGTCATGGTCGGACCTCACGTCACCGATCTGATCGAGGCCGGCGTCGTTGCCATCGACGCTGAGGCCACCGTCGAGACGGTCGCTGACGGCATGACCGCCCACCCGACGCTGTCAGAAGCGATCAAGGAGGCGGGCCTCCTGGCTCTCGGCAGGGCAATTCACTTTCCAAACCGCAAGAAGCGCAAGGCATAGTCCACTTCGGCTGGGGGTTGTATGCAGATCAAGCGCACACGCAACGCACTTGTCGGCTCGCTGGTCATCGGTCTCGCGCGCCGGTCGCTCCGTCGGAAGTTCGGAGGTAGACGCAGCAGCGCGCCTGCCTGGCCGTTCTTCGTGCTCGGCGTCTTGACCGTGTTCGCAGTTGTTGCCTGGCGGCGCCGGTGCGACCGGAATGGCGAACAGGCTGAGGTGATTTGACAAGAACCATTGTTGTCGGCGGAGGACTCGCTGGCTGCACGACGGCTCGATACCTCGCCGAGACTGGGGAGGATGTCACCCTCGTCGAACGCAAGGGCATTGGCGCTGGGGCCTCGGGGCGAAACGGAGGGTGGCTGCTGCGCCGTCCCGATGCCTGGCTCAACCGGCGTCGCGCCGAGGCTGTCGCGATCTACACCGAACTCGAGGCTGCCGGTCTCGACTGCGGCCTACGAGAGGTCCCGTTGCTGCTGGTCGGACTCGATGAGTCCGAGCGCACGCACGCAGAGGCGTACGCCTCTGCGGTGCAGGCCAGCCGTGTGTTGCCCGCCGAGGAGCCGTGGCTTGCTGACGATGTGGAGGCCGCGTTCTTCGTGGACGGTTGCCATTCCGTCGAGCCCATGGCGGCGACGAGTGCGATGGCCGAGGCAGCGCGGCGCCTGGGCGCGGAGCTTCTGTCCGGCGAGGAAGTCAAGCGTGTCGCAGTAGACGGAGATCGCGTGGTGGGTGTCGTGACCGATGCCGGTCAGATCGGCGCGGATCGCGTGGTGGTCGCCGCCGGCCCAATGGTCGGCCCGCTGCTGGCGAGGGCCGGGGTGCACGTTCCGACGAGCGTCGTTCGAGGATGGCTCATCCAGACCGACCCAGCCCCCGAGCCGTTCCCCTACGTGATCGAGCAGGCTGTCTGGCCCGATCAACGCGCGATGGCGGCGATCAGCAGCTCCCCGACGCTTGCGGACGTCGCCGCGGGTGAGTCTGGCGGGAGCCGTCTGATCTCGCTCCTCATGGGAACGAGACCCGGCGGCTCGCTCGTGATCGGGACTTCGCTCAACGCCTCACTTCGCGACGACCCGGAAGGCGTATCGACCACCCACGAGATCGCGGCGCGGGCTATACGCATCTCACCGCGCTTGGCAGGCCTTCGCGTCGTTGCGAGCTGGTCTGGCCGGCGCACGATGCTGCCGGACGGCTTTCCGCTTGTAGGCAAGGTGCCGGGGATCGCGGGCCTCGAGGTGGCTGGCGGGTTCTCCTCGGTGGGGATGGTCACGATCCCGGGTGTCTGCCGCGCGCTCGCCCGTGGGGAGTCGCAGCTCGAGCTCGATCCGGCCCGGTTCGTCGACTCTCGGCGTGCCTAGCGTTCGAAAGTTTCGACACGCCGACTCGACGCCGAGTCGCGTCGCTCGTCCGCGGCGGCTCCGGCCGGGCGACTAGCCTTGAGACATGCTCGCCTGGCTGATCCCCTTGATCGTCGTGATCGCGCTCGCAGGCGCCACGATTCTCATCTACAACGGGCTGGTTCGGCTGCGAAATCGGACAGACAACGCGTGGAGTCAGGTCGACGTTCAGCTACGGAAACGGTACGACCTCGTTCCGAACCTCGTCGAGACGGTAAAGGGATACGCGGCGCACGAGCAGTCGGTGTTCGACGAAGTGACGCGTCTGCGCGCGGCGGCGCAAGGAGCCGGCAGCGTCGAAGGGCAGGCGAGGGCTGAGAACGCGCTGACGGCCGCGCTCGGACGACTGTTCGCGGTCGCCGAGGACTACCCGGAACTTCGTGCGAGCGAGAACTTCCAGACGCTGCAAGGGCAACTGGACGAGATCGAGTCGAGTATTGCCGTGGCGCGTCAGATCTACAACGACACGGTGCTGACCTACCAGAATGCGATCCAGACGATTCCAAACAATATCGTTGCCGGTCTCTTTGGATTCAAGGGGCGCTCGTACTTCGAGATCGAAGAAGCAGCCCGTGCGCCAGTGAATGTGGAGTTCTGAAGGCGCGCCTCGGGGTCTCCCAAGGCCTCCCGGGCAGCAGCCTCCGCACGTTCAAGCACAGGTAGCGCTCCTCCTGCTCCTGGCGCTTGCGTTGTTCGCGGCGCTGTGGCTCGCGCCGCCCGCCAGCGCAGCCTCGTTCAGTCTGCCGGATGCCGATGTGCACGTCGCCGTTGAATCCGATGGCTCGCTACTGATCGAGGAGAACATCACGTTCGCATTCAGTGGCTCGTTCAGTGGAGCCTTCCGTGACATTCCGCTCGAGCGCGGCCACGAGATCGACGGCGTGCAGGTGATCGAGGACGGGCGGGTCTATGAGCCCGGTGCGCCTGCGAGCATCGGTTCGAGCGGTGCACCGGACACGTTCGGGACCGTGCCAACAGGCAACGGCCTCCTTGTCGTGTGGCACTACCGGGCCAGCAGCGAGCAGCGGACGTTCACCGTCCGCTACCGGCTCCGTGGCGTCGCGGTCGTCTACGACGACGTGGTAGACGTGAATCTGAAGGTCTGGGGCGACGAGTGGAACGTGAGCCTCGACAGGCTCACGGCCGCGCTGGTACTGCCTGGGCGCCCGGCACCCGGCTCGTTTCGAGCTTTCGGTCATCCGGTCTGGGTTCGCGGCGACGTCACCCTGGGCGAGGATCGTGTCGACCTGCGAGCCCTCAACATCCCCGCCGGCCAGTTCGTGGAGCTGCGGACGCTGTTTCCGCCAACGCTGCTCGAGTCGACCGACGGGGCGAGGCGTGAGAGCGGAACGGCGCTCGCTGAGCTCGTGGCCGAAGAGGCACGAGACGCCGAACGGTTCCAGCGAGACTCCGATCGGATCGCTACATGGCGGGATCGAATGCCCAGAACAGCGCTCGTGCTGCTCGCCCTCGGTCTGGGGCCCGCATTCCTCGTAATGGGCGGAATCTGGTTGCGTTACGGTCGCGAGACCCGGACCGGATACGACCGCGAGTACGAGCAAGCGCCGCCGTCGGACCTCGCGCCCGCCCTGGTTCCGCCACTTCTCCGGCAGGACAAGAAGTCGGGCTCGCACGAGTTCACCGCAACGCTGTTCGACCTGATCAGGCGGGGGCACTACGAGGCCAAGCCGGTGTACACGGAACGCAGCGTTTGGGGAGGGTTGCGGAGCGAGTCGGTAGCCGACCTCGAGCTCTCGAAGCCTGAGACGGTCCGAGCTTCGGACATCGCTCCGTGGGAGGTGCCAGTCGCCGAAGTGGTTGATTCCGTGCTCGCGGCCGGCCCGGAGCGCTTGTCGCGGTTCCGGTCCCGAATCATGGAGGATCGGGTTGAGAACGCTGCGCGATTCACGTCATTCAAGACTCAGGTCAGGGCCTCGATTGGACGCCGGCGCTGGTATGTCGACTCGGGTCAGACAATCCTCACGGTGGCCGTCGCGTGTTTCGGACTTACGGGCGCGATCCTGCTTGCCGTTGGTATTCACGGGTGGCGCGACGTGTTTCCCCGGTGGTCTGACGTCGTGCTTGTCACCCTGGGAGCCTGTTTGGTGGTCAACGCGGGAGCCCTGGTGCTCGCCCGTGGGCGGGCTAGCGTGTGGAGGCGGCGGGATCGGCGAATCGCTGAAGAAGCGGAACGTTGGGACGCGTTTCGACGCTACCTCACAGATTTTCCCCGGCTCGGCGAAGCACCACCTGCGGCGCTGGAGCTGTGGGAGCGGTACCTCGTCTACGGCATCGCGCTGGGTATCGCGGATCGGGTGCTGCAGGGTGCGCAGCTGCATCTGTCCGAAGAGCTCGCCACCGCGAGCACGATCTTCTGGATCAGCCCGTTCTCCGACCTCGGGTCCGGCGCGAGCGCGCTTGCCATCGACGATCTTTCCGCCGGTTTTGGCACCGCGCTGGCTCCCCCGTCGAGCGGTTCATCCGGCTGGGGAGGAGGCTTCTCCGGTGGCGGTGGTGGCGGCGGCGGGGGTGGAGGAGGCGGCGCCTGGTAGCCGAGATGGCGGCCGCCAAGCCCACCCAGGACGGCGGCAGCTGAGGGCGCTCGTCGCCAGAACTGACAACGAACGCGGCGGCGTCCCAGCGTCGAACTACAATCCCGCCGTGGCCGCACCGTTCGTTCACCTTCACGTGCACTCCGAGTACTCGATCCTCGACGGCGCGTGCCGTATCAAGGACCTCGTTGCTCGGGCAGCCGAGCTGGAGATGCCTGCGGTTGGCCTGACCGACCACGGGTCGCTCGCCGGCGCCATCGACCTCTATCGACACGCCAACAAAGCAGGTGTGAGGCCAGTCATCGGGTGTGAGGTCTACGTCTGTGACGATAGGCATGCCCACACCAAGGGCTACGCCCACCTGACGTTGCTCGCCGCGTCGAATGAGGGTTACGCAAATCTCATCAAGCTCTCGTCGCTCGGCTACCTGCAGGGCTACTACTACAAGCCCCGCGTCGATTGGGAGTTGCTCGACCAGCACTCGAGCGGCATCATTGCTCTGTCCGGCTGCCTGAGCGGGCGCGTTGCGAAGGCCCTCGGGGAAGGCGCGAAAGACCGAGCGCGAGACGAGCTGGGGCGGCTCGCCGAGATCTACGGCACCGGCTCCACGTACGTCGAGCTCCAGGACGCCGGTCTGCCCATCCAGAAAGAGATGGTGCCGGCGCTCGTTGATCTCGCAGGAGAGGTCGGCCTGCCGACAGTAGTCACCGGCGACGTGCACTACCTCAAGCACGAGGACGCCAAGGCTCACGACGCGTTGCTCTGCATCCAATCGGGCGACAGCCTGTCGAACCCGAAGCGCTGGCGATTCGAGACCGACCAGTTCTACTTCCATACGCCCGAAGAGATGGCGCGTACCTTCGGCCATCTCCCCGAGGCGATGGCCCGAACGGTTGAGATCGCCGAGCGGTGTGACGTGACGATCGAGCTCGACCGGATCCTGCTCCCGGACTTCCCGACGCCTGAGGGCCGCGACGCGTTCGAGTGCCTGAGCGAGTTGTGTGACGACGGCCTCAAACGACGATACGAGAAGGAGACGCCGGAGCTCAGGGCGCGGCTCGCGTTCGAGCTGAAGACGATTCGCGAGATGGGGTTTGCCGACTACTTCCTCATCGTTGCCGACTTCGTGGGCTTCGCGAGGAGAAACGAGATCGGCGTCGGGCCGGGCCGAGGCTCGGCTGCCGGCTCGCTGGTCGCGTACGTCCTCGAGATCACCGACATCGATCCGATTCGCTATGACCTGCTGTTTGAGCGCTTCTTGAACCCGGGTCGAAAGTCGATGCCGGACATCGACATCGACTTCTCCGTCAACGGACGCGATCGCGTGATCAACTACGTGGCCGACAAGTACGGGACCGATCGGGTTGCGCAGATCATCACCTTCGGGACGATGGCTGCGCGCGCCGCGGTTCGAGATGCCGGCCGGGTGCTGGACGTCCCCTACGGCACGGTCGACCGCGTTGCCAAGCTCATTCCGGAGGGGCCCAAGGTCTACCTCAAGGATTGCTTGAAGAGCGGCTCCGATCTACAGAAGGCATACGACACGGACGAGACGACAAGACAGATCGTTGAGCTTGCACGACCGCTCGAAGGGCTGGTCCGGCAGGACTCGATTCACGCCGCCGGCGTAGTGATCGGAGACCGTCCCCTCGTCGAGTACATCCCCCTCCAGCAGAAGGGTGCAGAGCAGGAAGTCGTGACCCAGTTCCCGATGAACGACGTCGAGGCGCTTGGGCTGCTCAAGATGGACTTCCTGGGCCTCCGCAACCTCGACGTCATCGGCGAGGCAGTCGAGCTGATCGACGCTCGTGGCCGCTCGTCGAGCACCAACGGCGACGGAACCCACGTGGATCTGGACATTGGCGCGGTTCCGCTGGACGACCCCAAGACCTACGAGCTGCTCCGCCGAGGAGAGTCGATGGGTGTCTTCCAGTTCGAGTCGTCAGGCATGCGTGAAGCGCTCCGCCAGGTGAAGCCCACAGAGTTCGAGGACATCATCGCGCTTGTCGCTCTGTTCCGGCCCGGGCCGATGGGGTACATCCCGGTCTACGCGAAGCGGAAGTCCGGTGCGGAGCAAGTCACGTTCGCCGACGAGCGACTGCGTGCCGTTACGGGGCCGACGTACGGGATCTGCATCTACCAAGAGCAGTACATGGAGATTGCGAAGCAGCTCGCGGGGTTCAGCCCTGCTGAGGCCGATGACCTGCGGAAAGCCATTGGCAAGAAGATTCACGAGCTGATGGCATCGCTGAAAGACAAGTTCATCGCGGGCTGCGGCGCAAACGACGTGGCGCCTGTCGTTGCCGAGCAGCTGTGGAAGGACATGGAGCAGGCCCAGGACTACTCGTTCAACAAGTCTCACGCTGCCTGCTACGCGCTGATTGCCTATCGAACGGCCTACCTCAAGGCGAACTACCCAGCCGAGTACATGGCAGCCCTGATCTCGTCCGTGATGAACACGAAGGATCGCGTGCCGTTTTACGTGCAAGCGTGTGAGGAGCTCGGGATCGAGGTTCTGCCGCCCGATGTCAATGTCTCGGCGGCCGGCTTCGCCGTTGTGGATGGCAAGATTCGCTTCGGGCTGAGTGCGGTCAAGAACGTTGGCGAGGCCGCGGTCGAGGCGATCATCGCGGCACGAGAGGCCGACGGGCCACTGGAGTCGGTCTGGACGTTTTGCGAGAGAGTTGACCCGCAGGTCACGAACAAGCGCGCGCTCGAGAGCCTGATCAAAGCAGGAGCTCTCGACTCCACCGGCGAATCGCGACAGGGCATGCTCTCGGTGCTCGAAGCGGCTCTCGCGAGCGGCTCGCGTCACCATGCAGATCAGCTCACCGGGCAGGGGTCAATCTTTGATCTCGGTGGAGACGCGTCCGGCACTGCTTCCGAGGACAGGCTCCGGGCGACGCAGCACCCGCCCGTTCCCGAAGGCGAGTTCGAGCGGAGAGAGCTGCTCTCGCTCGAGAAGGAGGCGCTCGGCCTGTACGTATCGGAGCATCCGCTCAGCGGGCTCGGACCCGGCCTGCGGCGCGCGACAGACTGCCCGCTCTCAGAGCTCGAGCAGCGGCGGGACGGCGAGATCGTCACCGTCGCCGGAATGGTCGGTGCTATTCGTACGCTGACCACCCGGAAGGGCGACCCGATGGCGTTCGTTCGGGTCGATGACCTCTCGGGCTCGGTTGAGACCGTGCTCTTCAACTCCGTCTACGGTGACGCACGCGAGCTGGTCGAGTCGGACGCGATCCTGCTTGTCAAAGGTCGCGTGGATCACAAGGACGGCGACGTCAAGCTGATTGGCCTGGAGGTAAGCGAGCTGGAGATCAGCGACCAGCCCGGCGTCGTTCGCTTGCGCGTCGACGCAACGCTCGCGCGAGCCGGCCTTATCGAGGAGCTCGCGCATGTCGTCGGCGATTTTCCGGGCGAATCTCCGGTCGTGCTCGACCTCGCGACTGCCCATGGCGCGAGGACATTCGAGCTCGGGTCGCGCTACCGGGTTCAGCCCGAAGCCGACTTCTTTGCAGAGATCAAGCGGCTTCTTGGTGAAGCAGCTGTCGTCTGATCGCTCGAACGGGCTGCTGAAGATCCCTCGCACAGGGGATTAGAACCCCCTTCCCGAAGCCGTTCTTTCCGCCTATAACGCGAGGTACAAGAGACCCGCGTACATCGACCTTCTATCCGATCGAGACCTCTTATATGGCCACCTCTGAGCTCGAAGTACTGGAAGACACGGAATCTGAGCGGGTGCTCCGCTGGCGCGTCGCAGAACTTCGACGCGCCGGGTACGCCGAACGTGAAGCGGTGAAGCTCGGGATGAAGGCCGAGGTAGACATCCACCTCGCGGCTAATCTGCTCACGCAAGGCTGTCCCTCGAAGACAGCACTGCGCATCCTGCTCTAGCCTCCGCACGTTCCCAGCTGACGCGTCGCGGCCCTTGCGGTCGGCGGGCGTGGCACCGTTTGCCGTCGCATAGCATCCCACTCATGGAGTGGAGAGCAGCGCGACGACACGACGAACCGGACAACGCCTGCGAAGCCGGGGCGTGCTGAAGCCGTGACGAGCTTGCTCGCGTCGATTCCGAGTCCGGGCGCCGGCAGCTTCGACCTCGGGCCTCTCACGATCCGCGGTTACGGATTGATGATCCTGCTCGGAATCATCGCCGCTGTCTGGCTGAGTGGGCGCCGCTGGGTCGCCCGCGGCGGCGAATTCGAGCTCGTAGTCCGAGTTGCGCTTTGGGGCGTGGGCGGCGGAATCGTCGGTGCGCGCATCTACCACGTGATCACGAGCTGGAACGAGCTTCCAGACGAATGGTGGGGCCCCTTCGCAATCTGGCGAGGCGGCCTGGGCATCTGGGGGGCCATCGCGGGCGGCGTGCTCGCGGGCGCATGGGTGGTGCACCGCGAAGGTGCGAACAAGCTGTTGATGCTCGACGCCGTGGCGCCCGGGATCCTGCTTGCGCAGGCAATTGGGCGCTGGGGGAACTGGTTCAACCAGGAACTGTTCGGCGAGCCGACGACGCTACCGTGGGCGCTCGAGATCGACGCTGCTCACCGCCCCGCCGCGCTCGCGGCGGCCGAGACGTTCCACCCGATCTTCCTCTACGAGTCCGTTTGGAACCTGATCGGCGTCGCGCTACTGCTCATGATCGATGCGCGCTTCAAGTTACGAGCGCCCTCGATCTTTGCGCTCTACGTCATGTGGTACGCGCTTGCCCGTGCGACGTTCGAAGAGACGCTTCGCATTGACCCGTCGCACGAGATCCTCGGGCTCCGCCTCAACCACTACATCGCGATTGGAACCTTCATCGGCGGCGCGTACCTCCTGTACTGGGCTCACAATCGCGACGACACCGCGTCGATGGACACGCGGGCCGGGAAGCGCCGGCCTCGGGCCGGTGACGACGCACCGCAGATGGCCGTGCCGCGCGGGAGTGTCCGGAAGCGCCGATAGCATCGCCGCCCCATGGCCACCGGGACCCTGTCCACGCCGCGTCGCCTGCCCCTCGACATCGATGCGTTCGAGGGGCCATTCGACCTCTTGCTCACGCTTGTCCTCAAGGAGGAGCTCGAGCTCGCAGACGTGCAGATCTTCGAGATCGTCGCGACCTTTCTTGCCCGCTACGCCCGTCCGGCTGAAGACGGCT
>JAUVPB010000117.1 GCA_030598925.1 Actinomycetes bacterium | reverse complement strand
CTTCGTCGCACCGTAGACCGCCATCGTCGGTACGCCGACGACGCCAGTTCTGGAGGCGACGTTGACAATCGCGCCACCGCGGCCCGCCATCGCACGAGCGGCGGCCTGAAGCATCCAGAGGGCGCCGAGCAGGTTGACCTCGACGACCCGTCGAGCGTCGGCCTCGGTCGTTTCGCTGAGTGCTGGGCCCGAGAGGTCGAGCGCCGCGTTGTTGACCAGCACGTCAACGCCTCCGAACCGCTCATCGGCGGCGGCGACCGCGCGCCCTGCCGTGTCGGGGTCACTCACATCGCCCTGCATGAACAGACACTGCTCCGCGCCCAACTCGCTCACGAGTCGCTCGCCCGGCTCAGCGTGGCGGGCAACGCCAACGATCCTGGCGCCATCCCGGACGAGCAAGCGTGCGACCGAGGCTCCGATGCCCTCGGTGGCTCCGGTTACGATCGCGACCTTGCCGCCGAAGCGGCTCACTTGGGCTCAGCGGGCTCGCTGCCGGGCAGCGCCTGCTGCGTGCCGGCCTTAGGTCCGAGCTTGAAGTACGTCTCGGGCGCGAATCCGGCGAGGTACTTGAGGATCGCGGGTGCCTCGCTTCCGGCGTCCTCGATGCGCTCCTTTTCCCGGATCGCCCGCCGCACGACGCTGCCACCGAGAAAGCGAACCGGCTCTGGCGGGAAGAAGTTCCTGGGTCCGCGCGCGAGGGCAGTCTGCGTCCAGCGATCGTCCTCGCGCAACGCGAGCGACGCGAGAATCCGGCCGCCGTTGACGCATGGCGCGACCCCGTTGCCAGAGAAGCCAAGGCCGTATACGAGGTTCTCGCGCTCCTTGGCTCGACCGAAGAACGGGAGCCCGTTCGGCGTGCGATCGACGGGCCCAGACCACGCGTGGGTGATGTCGACGTCGGCGAAGTCCGGATACAGCCAGCGCAGATGGCGGGCCGTCAACTCGGACCGGCCACGGTCGTAGTGGAAAGCATCGCCGAAGTACCCTGCAGCGCTCATGGCGCCGCCGCCCTTGCCGAAAGCAATGCGACCGTCCGCCGTCGTGCGGTGGTAATGCACCATCATGCGCGAGTCAGATACGAGCTCGGCGCCCGTCCAGCCGTTCGCGAGCAACAGATCGGGTCGCGGCTCGGTCGCCACGATGTCGCTCGCGATCGTGACGAATGCACGACGGAATCGCTCGAACTGTCGCAGGCCTGGCGTCCACGCATTCAACGCGCTCACAACCGTGTCGGCTGACACGCTGCCTCCTGGCGTTCGCACGATCAACGGAACGGTTCCGTCGACGCTGGTGACCGGTGAGTCTTCGTAGATGCGAACGCCACGCTCGCGAGCGACCCGTCGGAGGCCGCGAGCGAGCAACGCGGGCTGAACGCGGGCGGCCGTCGGATCGAAGATGCCACCGAGGTAGCGAGGGGAGCCGCCGCGCCGCTGCGACTCCTCGGTCGACAACGGTTGAAAGACGTCACGACCCCGTGAGCTCGACGCCTCGGCGGTCGACACCCAGGTGTCGAGCTGTGCCTCGGAACTCGCCACCCACAGCCAGCCCTCGTGGCGAAAATCGCACTCGATTCCGTACTCTTCGGAGAAGGTGCCAAGGAACTTCACAGCCTCCTCCGACTGCTCGGCCAGCCACATGCCATCGTCCTCGCCGCACTGCTTGACCAGAGTGGAGAGCTTCGACCACCAGGAGAGCGCGAAGCCACCATTGCGGCCGCTCGCACCGCCTCCGCAGATATCGGCTTCGACGATGGCGATATCGAGAGAAGGCTCGCGCTCTTTGAGGAAGAGAGCTGTCCAGAGCCCTGTGTAGCCGCCGCCGAGTATGCAGATATCGGCTCGCTGCTGGCCGGTGAGGCGCTCGCGCTCGCGGGCCTCGGGAGTCTCGTCAGGAAGGGCCTCCTGCAACCACAACGAGCGGTGCGTGAGCTCTCTGGGGCCGGTCGGACTCTTGAGGGTCAGCATCTTGCGTCCCGCCCTCAGCCGACGATCGACTCGGGCCACACGGCGGCCTCGCCGTACTTCGGCGCCTTGTACGTGTCGAAGATCTCGAGGCATTTCGCGCTGCAGAAGATGAGCGTGTTGTCGAGCCGCTCCGCCTTGAGACCGCCCCTCGTCAGCAGCTTTCCGCAGGAGCCGCAACGGGGCATCTCGTTTACCTCCTGGTACGGGTAGTCGGCCATCCTCAGCCGGCCCCGGGGCTGCCCGCGCGCAGCTCATCGGTCGCCGCCTGGTCGATGGCGCCCGAGGGCTCGTCGATGACCACCCCGTAGTGATCACGTGCGTCCTGCGCCGAGATGAGCTCGTCCTGCCAGTCCGTCAAGACCAGCGCGGGATCGCGCTCGAAGGTCGAGCCGTATCCGGCACCGGAGGGCGTGATGAAGAGCATCTCGTCACCCTCGTTCATCACGATGTTGGAGAACTTGCCCTCCGAGGCCTTCCCGAACGCCTGACGGGCGGTGACCCATTCGGTTTCGCCCTTGCGCCGGAACGTGAGCACACTGTTCGACCCATCTTCTCCGTCGAAGAGTCCCCAGCCGCGTACACGGTGGCGGTGGGTGTGCGAGCTGACGTGGACCCCATCGGAGAGGAAGCGGAAGGTCCGTCGCGTGCCAAAGCCGCCACGGTGGCGGCCATGGCCCACGGCGCCAGGCTCGAGCTGGTACTCGAGATTGAGGAACGGGTAGCGTGTCTCGGCCACTTCGACGGGAGTGTTCGCACAGTTGCCGTTCTTGACGAACTGGCAGTCGTTCCCGTCAGCGTCGTCACGTCCACCCCAGCCCACTCCCTCGAGGTGCAGGTGCGCGTAGATCTCGCCGGTGGCCGGATCGGTTCCGCCGAAGCCGATGCAGCCGCAGGTTCCACCGTCTGCCGCCGAGCTCTTGTCGGAGAAGCGGGAGAAGGCCTGGAGAAGCACGTCGACGGTGGTCGGATGTGAGTCGGAGTTGCCCCCGACGCAGGCTGCGGGGTAGCTGACGTTGACATAGCTGCCCGGCGGGGCGATTACCGAGATCGGCCGATAACAGCCATGGTTGTACGGGATGTCTGTCGGCACCATGTGGAGCACCGCGTTGTACGCAGCCGACGCCGTCGTCCCGAACGTCTGGTTTCCGGGGCCGAAGCATTGTTCGTCGGTGCCGGTGAAATCGACGATCAGCTCGTCGCCGCGAATGACGAGCGTCGCGTTGATCTTCCATTCGCGGTCGGGCACGACGCCGTCGTCCTCGAGCACTCCGTCGGCCTGGTACTCGCCGTCGGGCCAGCGCGAGATCTCGGCACGCATCAGCTTCTCGGACACGAGCTTGATGTCGCGGCAGCACTGGACGAAGGTGTCGGCGCCGTAGCGCTCGACGAGCTCGGCGATGCGCCGTTCGGCCAGGTAGAGCGATCCGATCATCGCCTTCATGTCGCCGTAGCTATGCCTCGGCGTGCGCACATTCGAGACGAGGATCTTGAAGATCGCGGGAACCTCTTGGTCGCGCTCGTAGATCTTGACGGGCGGGAAGCGGATGCCCTCCTGCCAGATGTTCTGGTGGTCGCCGAACGCGGCGGGCACCATTCCACCAACGTCGGTCATGTGCGCGATGTTCGACGTGTAAGCGAGGATCTCGCCCTCATGGAAGTAGGGCTTGATGACAACGAACTCGGGAAGATGGCAGTTCGATCGATACGGATCGTTCGTGAAGATCACGTCACCGGGCTCGAGATTCTCGGCGCCGATCTCCGCGATCGCAGTCGGGATGACGTGCACGGTCGATCCGATCTGAGCAGGCACGAACGGCGCCTGTCCGACCATCTCCTCCTCGCCGTCGAACACGACGCACGAGAAGTCGAGCGCCTCGTTGAACATCGGCGAGTAGCTCGTTCGCATCATCGCGATCCCCATCTCCTTGCAGGTGGTGATGAGGTGGTTGCGGATGATCTCGAGCAGGAACGGGTCGGTCTTGATCTCCTGTTCGTTCGCGGTGGCCGTGTGCTCCATCTCTCAGACCGTGATCAGTAGGTTTCCATACTCGTCTACGCGCGCAAGGCTCTGTGGCGGAAGCAGCGTCGTCGCATCAACCTGCCCGACAACCGCCGGCCCTTCGATCTCGGTGCCCGCCACGAGCGAATCACGACCGTACACGGCCGTCTCGACCGGCCCGCCCCCGGCATCGAAGACGACATCTCGGCGCTGGAGCGGCTCGGGCGCCTTGCCGCTCTCGAGGCGCGGAAGCTCGACCGAGTGGCGCGTCCCAACCGCAGTCACGTTGAACGTGAGCGCCTCGAGTTCCTCGCCCTGGATGGTGTAGCCGTAGAAGCGCTCGTGCTCTTCCTCGAACAGCTTCGCCGCCACGTCGAAGTCCGACGCGCTCACCTCGCCCGCTGGCATCGAGACGCTCAGCTCCCAGTTCTGGCCCACATAGCGCATGTCGATCGACCGAAACAGTTGCGGCGCCTCTTCGAACCCCTCGTGACGGAAGGCTTCGAGCGCCTGCCGCTCGAGCGCCGAGAAGAGCTCGTTCGCCTTGTCGGTATCGAGGTCGCGCATGCGCATCCAGTGCGTCTGCGTGTAGTCGAATCGCGTATCAGAGAGGAGCGCGCCGAAGGCCGAGAACGCGCCCGGATAGGTCGGCACGAGCACCTGGCCGATCTGAAGCGCTCGGGCGAGCTCGCATGCGTGGAGCGGGCCAGCGCCGCCGTAGGCGACGAGCGTCCAGCCTCGCGGATCGTGCCCTCGGTCGGTCGAGACAAGTCGCAGCGCCTGGGCCATGTTGTTGTTGGCCACGTCGACGATTCCCTGGGACGTTCGCTCTCGCGACAGGCCCAGCACGCCGGCCAGTGGGTCGACGGCAGCTGCGGCGGCCGGGAAGTCGAGCTCGAGGTCGCCCGCGAGCGAGAATTCGGGCGCCAGGCGACCGAGGACGGCGTTGGCATCGGTGACGGTCGGCTCCGTGCCGCCGCGTGCGTAACAGGCAGGCCCGGGGTCTGCGCCTGCGCTCTGCGGCCCAACCTTGAGGATGCCCGCGGCGTCGACCGTCGCGAGGCTTCCACCCCCCGCCCCGATGGCTCGCGCGTCGACCATGGTGAGCGCGATCGGCACCCCGTACTCGAGCTCGTCGAGGTTCGTGAACGCCGGCGCGGATCCGGGAAGCAGGCAGGCCTCAAAGCTCGTCCCACCCATGTCCGCCGCGATCAGGTCACCGAGCCCCAGCAATTTGCCGAGATGGCTCGCGGCCATCACGCCGCCCGACGGGCCGGAGCGAACGAGAGCGACCGGCCGTGTGCGGGCCTTCGCAGCCGACATGACGCCGCCGTTCGAGCCGAGGATGAAGAGCTGGCCGATACCGCCCTCTGAGCACTCCTTCTCGAGGCTCGCCAGGTAGTCGTCCATGCGCGGCTTGAGGTAGGCGTCGATGACCGTGGTCGAGGTGCGCTCGTACTCGCGCCACCGCGGTAGCACCTCGTGCGAGAGCGAGACCTGGGCCTCGGGCCAGAGCTCCTCGATGAGCTCGCGCGTGCGCAGCTCATGGTCCGGGTTGGCGAACGAGAAGAGGTATGAAACGGCGATCGCTGCCGTGCCGTTCGCATCGCGCAGCGACGTGATCTGGCTGCGCAGTTGCTTCTCGTCGAGCGGTGTCAGAACCGATCCGTCACGAAGCATCCGCTCGACCACGCCGACGCAGCGTGACCTGGGAACGAAGTGCTTCGGCTTGATCCAGTGCAGATCGAAATGGTCGGGTCGGGTGACGCGCTGCATGCGCAGGATGTCGCGGAACCCGTCGGTCGTCAACAGCGCGACCTCCGCGCCTTCTCGCTCGATCAACGTGTTCGTTGCGACCGTCGTCCCGTGCACGAAGTACGCGATCTCGCGCGTGTCGAGCTCGCCCTTCGTGAACGAGGCGAACACAGCTCGCGACGGCGTGTCAGGCGTCGACAAGACTTTCGCCATGCGGAAGTCGCCCGTCTCCTCGTCGTATGCGACGAGGTCGGTGAAGGTTCCACCGGTGTCAACGCCCGCCCGAAAGGTCAACGGGTCTCCGTCGCCGTTGCGGTCTTCGCCGCCACCGCGGTGACAATAGTCGGTGCTCCTGGCACTCTCATGCGCCGGCGGATCTTAACGCGGACCCGGCCTGCACCGGGCCCCGTGCCGGCTAGACACCCTGAACGGGGTCGAGAGCGAACGGGGTCAGGGTATCGAGGAGCTCGCGCGGCCGCTCGAGCGGAATGATGTGACCGCACTCCGGGATAGAGACGTAGTGCGCGTCCGCCAATCGCTCCACGATCGCCTGGTTCGCCTCCGGCGGTGACACGGGGTCGGTACCCCCCGCGATGAGCAAGACCGGGGCCGCGATCTGCCCGAGGATGTCCGACACGTCGAGATCAGCGACGACGAGCGCGAGGGCAGCATAGCCCTCCGGGTCGTTCGCCGCGACCGCGTCTCGAAAGCGCGAGTACTCCTCCGGTTCGCGGTCGCGCCACGAGGGGTCGGTGCCGTTGCTCGCGACGGCGTCGGCGACATCTGACATGCTCCCTCCCCTCACGAGCTCAGCCCGCTCGCGCATGCCGGCCCTCGCCGTTTCTGGAAGCTCGGCCACGGCTCCCACGCCAACGACCGCCCTCACGCGATCGGGACGGCCCGCCGCATAGGCGAGAACTACAGCGCCAGACATCGAGTGCCCGACCACGGTCACAGATTCGAGCTCGCGCGCTTCGACGAACGCGTCGAGGTCACTCGCCAAGTCGTCGAGGGCGAAGGGGCCAGGCGACAGCTGGCTACGACCGGCGCCGCGAAGGTCGTAGGTGATCACGCGGAACTCGGTGGCGAGTTCCGGTGCGACCCGTCGCCAGAGCTCGGTCGACGCGCCGAGCCCGTGGACGAGCACGAGCGGCGGCCCACTGCCCTCCTCCTCGTAGTACGCCGTGATGCCGTTGACCTCGACCTCCGGCATGTGCATCCCCTCCCACTTGATTGAGCGGCGGCCGTCTCGAGGCCACCGCAGGTGCGCCCGGCTCGATGCCTAGTGCTGCACCTCGGCCGCCGTCGGCATTGTCGGTGGCCGCGCGTTCGCGAGCTGGATCTTCTCGATGTCCATCATCAGGTCGGCAATCGGCGGCAGCTCCTGGTCGAGGCCCAGGTTGTTCACGTAGACCTTTCCGTCCTTCATCACGAGATCCAGCTTGCTGCGATCCTGCAGAACAGCGATGTCGTCGAGTGGATTCCCGTTCACGACGAGCACATCGCCCCGCTTACCCTCCTCGATCGTGCCGGTCAGGTGCTCCATGCGCACCAGCTCCGAACCGTGCTTGGTGGAGGCAACGATCGCTTCCATCGGGCTGAAGCCCATGTCGGTCACGAAGAGCTCGATGTCTTTCGCGTATTCGCCGTGCGGACACCAGACGAACCCGTAGTCGCCGCCGGGGACGACCCGAACGCCTGCCTTGCGCAGCTTGTCCATCGCGACGCACCCGAGCTCCCATTCCTCCTGGTACTCGGTCGCCGCCATCAGATTCGGCGGGATGCCGCAGTCGACACCCTTCTGCAGAATGCCCCAGTGATAGCCGAGGCCAGGGACCACGAACATCTCGTTCTTCTGGGCAGCGATCATCTCCACGGCCTCGTCGTCGGCATACGTTGCGTGCTCGAGCACGTCCACGCCTGCCTCGACGCAGAGCTTGACGCCGTCGACGCCGCGAACGTGCGCGGCAATCTGCCGGTTCCGCTTGTGGGCCTCCTCGACGGCGACCTGGATCTCCTCGAGTGAGTACATCGTCTCCTCGGGCGGAACGCCAGGGCGCAGCAGGCCCTCCCCCGTGACGTACAGCTTGATGACGTCTGCGCCTTCCTTGATGTTCTGGCGCACGGCGCGGCGGACCTCATCGACGCCATCGGCGAAGATCGAAAGGCCATCCATGCCGAGCTTCCAGAAGCTCGGGTTCCAGTCGAGCATCCCGGAGGTCGCACAGACGTCCCGACCCGACGCGGCCATGCGCGGGCCAGGAATGACGCCCTCGTCGACCATGTCACGCAACGTGACGTCGATTCGGTGCAATGCGCCAGCGCTCGCGACCGAGGTGTAGCCGCAGCGCAGCGCGAGCTCGAGGTTCTTGACGGCGTAGACGGTCGTGCGCTCGGCCGGCAGCTTCAGATCGAGATCCTGCAGCTCACGAACGCCCCAGAACGAGCAGTGGAAATGCCCCTCGACGAGCCCGGGCATGAGCGTGCGGCCCTCGAGGTCGACGACGCGGAAGTTGCCGTTCGGGCTGTCGGAGAAATCCGCCCGCTTGCCGACCTTGGTGATGGCGTTGCCCTCGATCTGCACGCAGCCGTCCGGAACCGGGTGGGCGCCGGTTCCATCGATCAGATTCGCGTTGAGGAAAAGTGTCGGTGCGTCGGGAATCAGCAGACTCACGGGTCATCCTCCTTCGATGGGCGGCCGACCCGCACGAGAGGCCGGCGGCTTATGTGCTTGGCCGGCGCGCT
>JAUVPB010000262.1 GCA_030598925.1 Actinomycetes bacterium | reverse complement strand
CGCGTGTCGTATCGATTCGTGAGAACCTCAAGGGCGAGTACGCGGAGCAGCACGGCGTTCGCCTCACCTATCTCGCGCTCATCACACGTGCCGCAATCGATGCGGTCACGAAGTGGCCGTGGATCAACGGAGAGATCCGGGGCGATTCGATCGTGACCCGGAGCTTCATCAACATCGGGATCGCCGTCGCGCTCGACGAAGGGAAAGGCCTCATCGTCCCGGTGATCAAGAACGCTGAGGAGAAGAACCTGCTCGGCATCGCCCGAGCTATCGAGGATCTGGCTGACCGGGCGCGCAGCAAGAAGCTCTCGCCCGACGACGTACACGGCGGCACGTTCACGATCACCAATCCCGGCGGGTTCGGCGCGATCTTCGGGACGCCGATCATCAATCAGCCGCAATCTGCGATCCTGGACGTAGAAGCGATCGTCAAGCGGCCCTGGGTCGTGACCGACGAGAACGGGAACGACGCGCTCGCGATCAAGCCGATGATGAACCTCTGCCTGACCTACGACCACCGCCTCATCGACGGCGCGTACGCCGCACCGTTCATGCGCGATCTACGTACGAACCTCGAGACCTGGGATGAGTCGAGGTACTAGGCTCGCGCCTGCCTCGAGCCGAGAGCGCGTCTGAATGAGTCGGCTCGGCTACCTGTTCGACCTCGGACAAGTGCCCTACCGCGAGGCATGGTCGCTTCAGCAATCCGTCGCCGCTGCGGTCGGCCAGGGTGCGATTCCCGACTGCGTGATCCTGCTCGAGCACCCGCCGACGATCAGCTACGGACGCAGGACCGGCGAAGACGAGATCCACGTTCCGCCCGACGCCGCGGTCGAGATCGTCGAGACCAACCGCGGGGGCAAGTCGACCTTCCACGGGCCCGGGCAGCTCGTCTGCTACCCGATCCTCGATCTAAACCGCCACGGGCGAGACGTGAAACGCTACTGCCGCGAGCTCGAAGAAGCGGTCATCCGGACTCTGGAGGGGTTCCAACTCGTCGGCCGAAGGTTCGATGGGCTCACCGGCGTCTGGCTCGACAGCCCGCCCCGCAAGATCTGCTCGATCGGCGTGCACGTGTCTCGCTGGGTAACGACGCACGGCTACGCGCTAAACGTGGATCTCGACCCAGCACCGTTCACGCAATGGATCACCGCCTGCGGGCTCGAGGATGCGATGTTCACCACCATCTCGACCGAGCTGGGCCAAGCGACAACGCTGGCCGACGTTCGGCCCGTCGCGGCGAGCGCGCTGAGCGACGTGTTCGATCTCTCGCTCGAGACGCTTCCGGCGGGCGACGTGGCAAGCCTGTGGCCGCAACCGAGTCACGACCGCCTCGCTGAGCAGAGCAACGGCCCCGCGAAGGCTGCCGGCGAGCCGCTTTCGGTACGGTGAGCGCGTGAAGTCGCTCCCGATCGCCGGCCGGCCACGCCGTCCTGAGTGGATGAAGGTCAGCGCGCCGAGCCCTGACACGCGCTACTTCGAGGTGCAGGACCTCGTGCAGAGCCAGGGGCTGCACACGATCTGTGAGGAGGCTCGCTGCCCCAACATCGCAGAGTGCTGGGGCCGAGGCACGGCGACGTTCCAGATTCTCGGTGACGTGTGCACGCGGGCCTGTCGCTACTGCTTTGTGAAGTCGGGTCGACCATCCGAGCCGCCCGACGAGCTCGAGCCGAGCCGGCTGGCGCACGCAGCGCGGGAGATGGGGCTCGAGCATGTGGTCGTGACCTCTGTCGATCGCGACGATCTCCCCGATCGCGGCGCGGCGCACTATGCCGCCACGATCCGGGCGCTCAAGGAAGAGCTGCCGAACGCCTCCGTCGAGGTGTTGACGCCGGACTTTCTCGGGATCGAGGAAGAGGCTCTCGCAACCGTCCTTGGCGAGCAGCCGGACGTCTTCAACCACAACATCGAGACGGTTCGACGTCTCCACAGGCGCATGCGCGGCGCCAAGGTCGAGTACGAGCGCGCGCTCTGGCTCCTCGAGCGCGCGAAGCAGCTCGCAACGTACGACGTCCTCACGAAATCCGGCATCATCGTCGGCCTCGGAGAGACGAACGACGAGGTGCTCGAGACCATGCAGGACCTTCGCGCACACGACGTCGACGTCGTCACGATCGGGCAATACCTGCAGCCGTCGCCCAAGCATGCGCCGATCGACCGGTGGGTGCATCCCGACGAGTTCCGTATGTTCCGCGAGCAAGGGGAGGAGATGGGGTTCGGCTCCGTCTTCTCCGGTCCGCTAGTACGCTCGAGCTACCGTGCAGACGAGCAGAAGCACGCGGCGCGCGCGGTTGCGTACTGATCGAGAGCTTCGCAGACGCCTTCGGAGTGCTCTTGGCACCGGCCTACCGAGAACGATCGCGTCGCTCGGTCAGACCTGAGCGCCGAGGTGCTCGCGGAGGCGGGACGCCGACTTCAGGCCGTGCCCCGTGATTGCGGCAACCACCTGATCATCGCGCGTCAGCACCCCTGCTGCGAGCAGAGGCCCGATCGCCGCAACGGCGAGTGCACTCGTTAGCTCGACGAGCAGCCCGAGCTGTCGGAGCTCGTCGTGCGCCGTCCAGACGGAGGCATCGTCGGCCGTCACGATCGACCCGCCGGAGTCCCGGACGGCCGCCAGGATCTCCCTTGAGCGCGGCGGGCGCGCGACCAGAACACCGTCTGCAATCGATTGACCTGGGTCGAGCGGTGCGACATCGTCCGCCCCGCTCGCCATGGCGAGGGCGAGCGGGGAGCACGCCGCGCTCTGCACGCCGATGACACGCGGCCGTCGCTCGATCAAGCCCGCCCGCTCGAGCGCGCGGAAGCCCAGGCACACCCCGAGTAGCAGGCCTCCGACGCCGACCGGGCAGATGACAACGTCGGGTGCGCTCTGACCGAGTTGCTCCCAAAGCTCGAAGGCGAACGTCTGCGTACCGAGGTTGAACGCGGGCTGCCACTGGTGGGATGCGTAGGTCGCACCGCTACGCTCCGACGCTGCCATGGCAGCGTCGGTCGACGCCGCGCGGGGCCCCTCGATCGTCCGGACGCGCGCGCCGTGCGCCGCGGCCTGGAGGAGCTTCGCGGGCGGCGCCGAGGCCGGGACAAACAACTCGAGCTCGACGCCGCAAGCGGCGGAGTAGGCCGAGAACGATGCACCGGCGTTTCCGGACGAGTCTTCGACGACCTCCGTGACGCCCTCCTCCATGAGCGTCCCGAATAGCACCGCCGTGCCGCGGTCTTTGAACGAGCCGGTCGGCAGAGCACCCTCGAGCTTCAGCAGAACCCGGGTACCGCACCACTCAAGCGTCGTGATGGGCGTCTCAGGCTCGCCGAGGGAGACGATCTCAGGAACGCCAAGCCATTCCCGGTAGCGACGTGGTCCCCGCGTGCCCTCGTCGAGACTGCCGAGCGCGGGGCGTGCTTCAGGCGTCGCGAGCGGAGCGCCACACGCGCCACAGCGCCAGTCCCGTGGAGCAGCGGCGGGCGCCGCGCACGCGGTGCATTGCGTCAGAGAATCCCGCCCTGCGCCATGCGCGGGTAGTCGAGCGCCTTGTCGAGAACGTCATCAGCAACGCCCTTCTCGCTCGCGACCTCGCGCAGCGACCGGCCGCTCGCGGCGGCGTCTTTCACGATTTCTGTCGCGAGGTCGTAGCCAATGTACGGATTG
>JAUVPB010000087.1 GCA_030598925.1 Actinomycetes bacterium | reverse complement strand
GCGGGACGGAGACGATCAAATTCGACGGCTCCGCAATGTTGACGTCGGCGAAGTCGGTGAACGTCACGATCCGCTCCTGATCGGGGTTCAACACGTCGATCGTCTTCGTCTGCCTGATCGGACCACCATCCTGCTGGAGAGTGAGACGCACACGTACGTCGGTCAGCTGCACCTCACCAGAGTTGCGGAGGACGACCTCGAATGCGAGATCGGTCGAGATGACGAGCTGGTTGAGCTCGTTCGGCGAGAGCTGAAGATCAGCTGGCTGCGCCGTGACCGAGATCAGAGACGTGCCGCGGAGTCCGCCACCAGACGACTCGCCGCCAAGGTTGCTGACAAGCTCCGTCATCGTGCTCTGCGTATAGGTCTCGGGATCGCTCACGAAGACGGAGCTCGGAACCTCGACGCCCTGGATGTCCTGTTCGGCAAGCGTCGTCCTGACGGGGCCCTCGAAGAGGTCCGCGTACACCACGTCGCTGGCGGTGAGCCTGCTCGCCTGCGCCGCAAGCACGCGCCCCGCCTCCTCGTCCGTGCCGAGATCGCCAAGCTGGCCAAAGGCCTGGGCGAGTCCAGCCAGTCCGTTCGTGCGCAGTTGCATGGTCGTAACGAGACTCTTGTGCTGCTCCGGGAGATCGTCCGGGACGTCGAGCGCGAGCGTTCGCTCGGTCAGCTGCTGATGCTGGGTTGCCAGGCCCTGTAGCTGGGCTCGGAGCTCCGACGGAATCGCCCTAGAGAACAGCACGGTGTTCGTCTGCTCCCCGATGGCGTCCGACTGGACGGTGATGTCGGTTACCGATCCCAGGTAGTCCTCGTACTCCGCCTTCTTGCCGCCACCGCAGCTCGTGACGGCGATCGCAATGATGATCGCGAGAACGATGAGTCCTGCGACGAGCAGGGCCAGACGGAGCGTCGGCGAGGTGCCGCCCTGAGCGCGACGTACCTGCTGTGTCGGTGTCCGCTCCGACCCGCGGCCGGCGCCAGGGTCGGGTCGAGGAGTTCCAGCGACTTCCCCTGGACGAGCTTCGCTCGTCGGGGGATCGTCGAAGAACTCGAACTCGATATCGTCTTCGGTGCCCGGTCTGTCCCGCTCGCCCACGTTTCGCTCGATTCGATCACTGACGGCTCCCGGCGGAGCGTCGAGCGAGTCTAACAGCCGCTGGTGCGCACCAGCCACCGTCCGGCGGGAATCGCCGCTAAGAGTGGATCGCCCCGTCCGCGCGGACGCGGGCGCGTATGCGCTGGCCTGCAGGACTTCAACTCGCGGCGGCCAATTCGCGAGCAATGCCGCCGACCACTGTCACAGCCCGCCAGATCGATCGCTCCGAGCTGATCGTCGGCCGCTACCGGCCGATCAGGCCACTCGGCGCCGGCGGGTCCGGCCAGGTGTGGCTTGCCCTCGACGAGGATGCCGGCCGGGAGGTCGCGCTCAAGATCGTGGCGCGGCAAGGTCGCGCGGCGCAGCGGGCCGAGCGGGAGGCGGAAGCGGTGTGGCGGCTCCGACATCCCGGCTGTGCCCGCGCACTCACGCTCGAAGGGGACGATGACAACGTCTACCTCGTCTACGAGTACATTCCGGGCCGGACGCTGCGCGAGGCGCTTCGGACGCGAGCGTTGACCGATGCACAGGTGGTCGAGGTCGCGGCGCAACTGCTGGACGCCCTCGACCACGCACACCAGCAGGGTGTCGTGCATCGTGACGTCAAGCCGACGAACATCATCCTCGAAGAAGGGCCGTCGATTCGCGTTCGGCTACTCGACTTCGGTCTCGCGCTGATCGATGACGTTGACGCCCTTACTGCTGCCGGCGACGTTCCGGGAACGCTGGCGTACATCTCGCCTGAGCGGCTCGACGGAAGCGAGGCGACCGAGGCGGCCGACGTATGGAGCGTCGGGCTGATCCTCTGGGAGGGTCTGTGCGGGCGACATCCGTTCTTCGGGGACTCGGCAGCCGAGACCACTCGCCGGATCATGGCCGGCCCTGGCTCTGTCGCCGACGAGCGACCCGAGCTACCGTCGGCCCTCATCGCGGCCGTCGACGGCTCGCTGTCTCTCGACCCGGCGAGCCGTCCCAGCGTGACCGAGCTCGCTAGCTCACTCAGAGCCGGCCTCCAGAGCCGACGCCGTCGCAGCCGGCCGCAGCCGCGGCGCCGAGCCCGACTCGACTGGCGCCAGACGGCCGTCCGCGCCTCTCACGCCGCGCTGCTCGGCGCTTTCGCCGCCGCGATGCTCGTGATCTTCCCGTTCTTCCCATACTCGTTCACGCTGCCCATGACGCTCCTCGTCGCGGGCGCTGCCTTCGTGCGGCCGCGGCTCGGGCTCGCACTCGCGCTCGCGGTACCAGTCCTGCCACTCGGAGACGTGTCCTCTGGCCTGGCCATCGCTTACGCGTGCGCAGCCCTAATCTGGCTGATCGTCTACTGGCGGGCGCCGCTCGCCGGAGCAGCGTTCGTACTCGGCCCGCTGCTGGCTTCGGTCGGGTTGTTGGGACTGCTCGCGGTCGTGGGCGTACGCGTCGTCGGACCGGCCCGGCGCGCCGGGATCGTTGTCGGAGGCGTCGCTGCCGCGGCCGCCTTCGCGGCACTGCGAGACCTCCCGTTGCCCTTCGTGGACGCTGCAACGCCAGCGGGCCTGGGCATCAGAACGAGCGACGATCCCGTCGCCGTCCTAAGCGCGCTCGCGACGTACGCGTGGAGCCAGCCGGCGCTTCTTGCCCTCACCGGCGTGCTCGCGCTCGCAGCCGCGTTCGCGCCTCTCGGTCTGCGAGCCACGGTCTGGCAGCTGTCGCTCGTTGGCTCTCTCCTCGTCGCGACGATGCTTCTGCTGCCAACGCTCGCGTTCGACGTCGATGTCGGGCCTGGCGAGCTCGTTGTCGCCGCTGCTGTAGGTATCGCATTTCTCGGGACACCGGCACTCGGGAAGCTTCGCGAGACCATTGAGGGTCGCGACGGAGCCGCGCCCCGATCGCCGGGCAGGTTCGAGCGCCGCATCGGCCGCATCGGTGCAGCTCTCACGGCGCTGACCACGCGAATCGGGCGGCGCACGGGGTCGAGGCAACTCGATCCCACGCCGGCGACGCTCGGGCCGGTCGTGACGGACCCCGTCTCGCTCGAAGAGGCATGGAGCCACGTGATCGACGGCGTGGCCGCTCCGGATCAGGATCGTCGCATCGACGAGAGCGACCAACCGCTCGCAGGTCACGTTTCCGTGCCCCAGGCGGACTCGGACCGTTGATGCGGCCGCGAGCCGGCGTCCCGCGGCCTCGCGAGGGCTAGACTCGAACCCAGGGAGCAACCTCCCTGGAGCGCTAGCGTGCTACGACGAATCGAACGAAACCTCGAATCGCTCGTGGAGGGCGTCTTTGGGCGCGCCTTCCGCTCTCCCGTGCAACCCGTGGAGCTGGCGCGCAAGCTCGCCAAAGAGATGGACAGCAACAAGGCCGTGTCCGTCTCGCGCGTCTACGCGCCCAACGAGTACCTCCTGTACCTTTCGCCCCGCGACCGCGCCCAGTATCGGCAGTACGAGGAGGCCCTTCTCGTCGAGCTGTCCGCCTATCTGATCGAGCACGCACAGACCCAGGGCTATGCGCTGCTGTCTCGGCCTCGCATTCTCGTGGAAGAGGACGCTGACCTCCGTGTTGGACTATTCGGTATCGCAACGCGCATGGTCGAGCCGAAGCGACCACCGAAGAAGGCCTCAACTGCGGCCCCGCCGCCTCCGCCGCCTCCCCCGCCTGCGGCCCACGTCGCGGAGGACGCCGCAGTAAATGTCGAGAAGGCCCCGCCCTCCAACGGACCGGCTGCCGCGGTTGCGGCCGCCGGCGCAGGCGCAGCGGCAGCCCCCTTCAAGCCCGTCATCGTCGGCGCGGACAAGCGTCACGAGCTGGCCCAGCCCGTAACAGTGCTTGGACGTAGCCAGCAGTGCGACCTTGTCATCGACGACGCCGGCGCCTCCCGTCGGCACGCCGAGATTCGCCGTGCTGACACGGTCTGCACGATCGTCGACCTCGGCTCGACCAACGGCGTCCACGTAAACGGCGAGTTGACCGCGGAAGCGACGCTAGCGAACGGGGATGTCGTGTCGATCGGGCGCACGCAACTTCGCTTCGAGTGTTGACGGTGTTGACGCGACGCGATTTCACGCATCGCCCACCCGGTGGCTAGCGGGACGGGGACGGCGCACCCGGGGAGCCGATCTCGATGACCGAACAGCTTCTCCTCCTCTTTCAGGCGCTCTTCCTCGTCCTGCTCTACCTGTTCATCTGGCGGGTGATGAGGAGCGCGAGCAGCGGCCTGCGTATCCCCGAGCAGAGTGCCCATGCCTCAGCTCCCGAGGTCCGCTCGCGCCCCGTCATCGGCGACCCGATGGAAGCCTCACTCGTCGTGCTGGCGAGTGACTCGATCGAGCCCGGCTCGGTGATCCGGGCCGGCGGTGCCGTCTCGATTGGCCGCGGCCTCGACAACACGGTCGCGTTGCCGGATGACGAGTTCTCATCGACACGACACGCGCGCATCGAGATCGGCCACGACACGGCGCGCGTCGTCGATCTCAACTCACGAAATGGGACATTCGTCAACGGCGAACGCGTCATCAACGCCCGCGCGCTACAGCTCGAGGACGTCGTTCGCGTCGGCGCAACCGAGCTGAAGTTGACCCGATGAAGATCGGACAGCACGCAGCGCTCTCGGACACCGGGCGGAAGCGGCTCCGCAACGAGGACGCGATGGTGATCTCGCCGCCACTCTTCGCCGTGGCTGACGGCATGGGCGGAGCTCGAGGCGGGCAGCTCGCCGCCCAGATGACCGCGTCCGTCTTCAGTGGCGAGACGAGCTCGGTCGCCCTCGACGGACCGACTCGGCTGCGGGCTCTCGTCACTGAGGCGAACCGGCAGATCTTTGCCCAGGCTCAACGTGATCCGTCGCTCGGCGGCATGGGAACCACCATCACCGCTGCGATCCTCGAGGACGAGCACCTTGCGATCGTCCAGGTCGGGGACTCCCGCGCCTATCGGTTGCGCGACGGCGTACTCGAGCAGCTGACCGATGACCACTCCCTCGTGGCGGAACTGGTCCGCGCAGGACGTCTCACGCCAGAGGAAGCCGCGCTCCATCCGCAGCGGGCCGTGATCACCCGGGCGCTCGGCACGGATCCGACGGTTGCCGCCGACGTGATCGCCGTCGACGCACGGCCAGGAGATCTCCTCTTGCTGTGCAGCGACGGGCTGACGACGATGGTCGACGACGCCGCGTTGAGCCGCGCCCTGCTGGAGTCGGAGAACGCGCAGACGGCGGCGCGGGCACTGGTGCGCGCGGCCAATCAGGCCGGGGGCGACGACAACGTCACGGTTGTCGTATTCGAGGTCGTCGAGGACTCCTGGTCGGATGGAGAGGCCGAGATCGCAAGCGCACCCGACGAGGACACGCTCTCCTCGCTTGACCCGGTGCCCTTGCTCTTCGGAGAAGGGGAGTCGGGTGCGACGACGCAGCGGCTGCCCGAGGCCAGCATCGGGAGCGGACGGGGATCCCCGCGGCGAAGCATCGTTCCGCTGCTTCTCGCAGCCCTCGCGCTCGCAGTCGCCGGGATCGTCGTCGTGGGCGCGGTCTGGGGTTCCCAGCGCGCGTACTTCGTCGGTGCGGACGAGGACGGCTACATCGCTGTGTACCAGGGAATTCCGTGGGACGTCACCGACGGCATACCGCTCTACCGCAAGGTCCATGTGAGTCCCCTCCGAGCACCTCAGCTTTCGGCCGAGGAGCGAGAGCGGCTCCTCGATCACGACCTCGTCCGCGAAGACGAGGCGCGAAGACGCGTCGTCCAGTACGAACGACTTGTGGAGGTCCCGTGAGCCTGCGAAATCGCGAGCTCGTATCGCTACTCGCGGCAGGCCTGATCGTCACTCTCGGTTTCGCAAGCGTTTACCTGGCGCAGCAGTCGACGATCTCCCGCGGCTCGATCTCGTACATCGCGGTCTTCCTCGGCCTGTACCTGATCGCGCACATCGTGACGCGCGTGCAGCTCCCGTACGCCGATCCGTACCTGCTCCCGCTCGCAGCGCTCCTGACCGGCATCGGCGTCACGTTGATCTACCGGATCAACCCTGATCAGGCGCTTCGCCAGGGAGCCTGGGTTGCCGTGGGTCTCGTGTTGTTCGTCGCTGCGATCATCCTGATGCGCGACTACCGGAAGCTGGAGGGCATCAAGTACACGCTCGGGGTCGCCGCTGTCATCCTGCTCGTCCTACCTGCCGTCCCGGGCATCGGACGCACCATCAACGGCGCGACTCTCTGGGTCGACCTCGGGCCCTTCGTCTTCCAGCCCGGCGAGCTCGCCAAGGTCCTGATCGTCGTGTTCCTCGCGAGCTACCTGCGGGATCGACGCGACGTGCTCAAGGGTGCCCACTGGTACTCCCTCCCGCCAATCAGGCACCTCGGGCCGCTCATCGTCGTCTGGGGCGCCGCGATCGTTGTTCTGATCCTGACCAACGACCTCGGCGGCGGTCTCCTCTACTTCTCCGTGTTCGTCGCGATGCTCTACATCGCCACGGGACGCCTCCTCTACGTCGTCGGTGGACTCGCACTCTTCGCGGCAGGCGCGCTCGCCGTCTACCGCGTGACGCCACACGTCGCTGACCGGGTCGCCATCTGGCTCGATCCGTGGAGTGACCCGAATGGAGCCGGCTACCAACTCGTTCAGTCGATCTACGCCATCTCGTCGGGCGGCCTCTTCGGCTCGGGACTCGGGCGAGGCGCCCTCTTCACACCGGACGGCAGTACCTACATCCCCTTTCTCGAGACGGACTTCATCTACTCGGCCCTCGTCCAGGAACTCGGCCTGGCTGGGGGCGCCGCACTCGTCCTGCTCTACGTTCTCTTCGTCTACCGCGGCTTCCGCGTCGCGATGCTCGCGCAGGACGGCTTCTCGAAGCTCCTCATCGGTGGTCTCACCTCAACGTTCGCGATTCAGGCATTTCTGATTCTGGGCGGCGTGACCGGCTTGATCCCGCTCACCGGCATCACGTTGCCGTTCGTGAGCTATGGGGGCTCGAGCGTGGTCGCCAACCTCTTGATTCTCGGACTCGCCCTCTCGGTCTCGGATCGCGCGAACCGTCGCATGTTGGGAGCCCCGGATCGGGGGCTCGCACCGCTCGGGGCGCCGGCGCGATGAACCGCGAGCTGCGGCGCCTCTTTCTCGTCTTCGCCCTTCTGTTCACGGCGCTCGTCTCGATGGGTACGTACTGGCTGTGGCGCGCACCCTCGCTTGAGGCACGGCAGGGGAACCCGACCCAGGTCGTCCGCGACGTCACGACGAAACGCGGGCTGATCTACGCCTCGGACGGTGAGACGATCCTCGCGCGCAATCGCGGACGAGAGGTTTCTGGCCGCAGATGGTTCCTGCGCCGCTACCCGACCAGGGACCTCGTCGCCCACGTCGTGGGCTACGCGACGCTCGAGCGCTCCCGGACCGGACTCGAGGACTCGATGAACGATTTCCTGACCGGCGGCAACAGCGACCTCTCGACGGTGATCGAGCGCGCTCGCGCCCGCTTCCAGGGTGACGTGCGTGAGGGCAATGACCTCGTGCTCACCATCGACGCTGAGGCCCAGGCGAAGGCGATGGAGGTGCTGGAGGGGATGTGCGGCAGCATCGTCGTGCTCGAGCCCTCGACGGGTCGGGTGCTGGTGATGGCGTCGAGTCCGTCGTACGATCCGAATCTCGTCGCGCGACGGTTCGACGAGGTACTCGGCCAGCGGGCCGCCTGTGATCCGGCGGCGCCCCTCCTCAACCGTGCGACACAGGGCTTGTACGCGCCCGGATCGACCTTCAAGCTCGTGACGGCGGCCGCGGCGCTCGACACAGGCCTCCACACGCCGCAGTCGATGTTCTTCGACCCCGGCTATTGCACCGAGTACGGACAGCGCGTCTTCAACTACTCCGATCAGAGTGGGCCGGAGCGCTTCGGGCAGGTGACGCTGGGTGAGGCGGTCGAGCATTCGATCAATGCTGTGTTCTGCGACCTCGGGCAGGACCTCGGAACCGACACCGTGCTCGAGTACGCGCGGCGATTCGGTTTCTACGAGAAGCCGCCGCTCGAGACACCTGAGGGCGAGCGGGTCGCGAGCGGACTCTACGAGGGCGACAAGCTCTTCGAGCCGGAGCTCGAGAGCGACGTAGATGTCGGGAGGCTGGCGTTCGGACAGGAGCGGCTTCTCGCGACTCCACTTCAGATGGCCATGGTGGCCGCAGCGATCGCGAACGGTGGTGAGAGCATGCGGCCGTTCGTTGTCGACCGAATCTTGAAACCGGACGATTCGGTTCTTTCAGGCACGAAACCTGAGCGCCTGCGGACAGCCGTCGCGCCGGACACGGCGGCCGAACTCACCGCGATGATGGAGCTCGTGACCGAGTCCGGAACTGGCCGACGAGCACAGATCCCCGGAGTGCGCGTAGCCGGAAAGACCGGCACCGCGGAAACCGGCCGGAACGATAGAAACGACACGTGGTTCGTCGGTTTCGCGCCAGCCAACAACCCTGAGGTGGCTATCGCCGTCACGATCTCCGATCAATCGGGAACCGGCGGCGCCGTAGCGGCGCCTAAGGCGAAAGAGGTGATGGAGGTCTTGCTCCGCTAAAGCTCTGAAGGCACGCAATGAACGAAAGTGGCCAGCTGAGTCGCTACATCTGGTTTCCTGTGTTGCGTGCCGACGACATAGCCTACGACCGTGACCAGCTCGAACACCCTCATCGACGCCCTATTTGACGGGCGCTACAGAATCCGCCGACGCATCGGATCAGGCGGGATGGCCGACGTCTACCTGGCCGAAGACGAGGACCTCGGGCGGCGCGTCGCGATCAAGATCATGAGTAGCCGTTACTCGGCGGACGAGAGCTTCATCGAGCGCTTCCAGCGAGAGGCCGAGTCAGCCGCCGGTCTCTCGCATCCGAACATCGTCTCGATCTACGACCGCGGCAACGCTGACGGCACGTACTACATCGCGATGGAGGTCGTCGAGGGTCGAAGCCTCAAGGAGGTGATTCTCACGCAGGGCCGACTCCCGGCGAAGCAGGCCGCCGAATACACGCGCCAGACACTGTCTGCCCTGAGGTTCGCGCATCGCAACGGGATCATCCATCGGGACATCAAGCCGCACAACATTCTGATCAGCCATGACGATAATCTGAAGGTCACCGACTTCGGAATCGCTCAAGCCGGAGCGTCGCAGATGACCGAGGACGGCGCCGTCATGGGAACGGCGCAGTACCTCTCGCCGGAGCAGGCTCGAGGCGGGCAAGTGACTGCTGCGTCGGATCTCTACTCCGTCGGGATCGTCCTCTACGAGATGCTCACGGGCAAGGTGCCGTTTACCGGTGACTCGGCGGTCGAGATCGCGATGAAGCACGTGAACGAGCTTCCCGAGCCACCGTCTTCACGGGTGCCCCGAATCCCGCCCGAGCTCGATCAGGTCGTGCTCCGCGCGATCGCAAAGAGCCCCGTCGACCGCTATCAGAGCGCCGAAGACTTCGACGGTGATCTCTCGCGAGCCGTACAAGGGATGCCTGTGTCGCCTGAGACAGTCGAGGCCGCGACGGCAGTCCTGACGGGCGTCACGGCGGCTACGGCGGCGACGCGCGTGCAGACCGGCGTGCCGCCGCCGCGCCGGCCCGTTCCGGTGCGGCCGCGCGTTCCTGACCCATATCGCGACGCAAAGAAGCGCGGTCCGCGAGTACTTCCGTGGATCTTGCTCCTGATTCTGCTCGGAATCGCTGCTGCGGCTGCGTGGTATGTCTATACGCAGGTTCAGGCAGAGGTCACGAAGCCGACCACCGTCGCCGTGCCGCTCGTCGAGAGCTTGAATGCCGACATCGCGGCGGAGCGGCTCGTGGCCGAGGGTCTGACCGTCGTCGTGCGCGAACAACCGAGCGAGAACGTTGAGGTAGGCAAGGTGATCGATCAGCGCCCACGTGCCGGCGCCCGTGTGGAGCCCGGTAGCGAGGTGACGATCACGGTGTCGATCGGACGTGACCTGGTTGAGGTCCCGACCGTAACGCAGCTCGACGTGGAGGAAGCGATCGTTGCGCTCGAGGATCTCGGCCTGATCGACATCACCCAGGTGCACGTGTTCAGCCGGCGGCCGCCGGGCACCGTGATCCGCCAGG
>JAUVPB010000155.1 GCA_030598925.1 Actinomycetes bacterium | reverse complement strand
GTCGCCGTGTGCCTGATCAATGCGCACATGAACCCTGAGCACGAGCGTCGCACCTTCGAGATCCTGCGGAAGGAACTGCCCGACCTGGACGTATCGCTCTCCACGGAGATCTTGCCGGAGCCGCCGGAGTTCGAGCGAACGGCCACGACGGTGGCGAATGCGTACACCGCCCCGGTGCTGCGCGCCTACGTAGGCGCGCTCGAGGAGCGGCTGGCCAGCGAGGGTTTCCGCTCCGACCTCGTACTCGTCATGCACAACGGTGGCGGAACGATGACCACCGACTACGCGAAGGGCGCCTCGGTCAAGACGCTCAACTCGGGGCCTGCTGCGGGCGTTATCGCGGCCGCCGCGGTGGCGACGTCGGCGGGCCGCAGCGATGCTGTGGGCTTCGACATGGGCGGCACGAGCGCCGACATCGGACTCGTTCGTGACGGGCGCCCGCAGCTCACGACATCGTTCGACCTCGAGTGGGGCATGCCTATCCGCTTCCCCTCGATCGACGTGATGTCGATCGGCGCGGGCGGCGGGTCGATCGCCTGGCGCGACCCGGCTGGATATCCGCGTAGCGGGCCCCAGAGTGCGGGGGCCGAGCCCGGCCCGGCGTGCTATGCAAGGGGTGGCACGGAGCCGACCAACACGGATGCGCACCTCGTGCTGGGGCGCGTGTCGAACGACCTCTTCCTCGAGGGTCGAATGCAGCTCGATGTAGAGCGCGCGCGGGAGGCGATACGGACGCGCATCGCCGAGCCGCTCGACCTCGAGATCGAGGTTGCCGCCGAGGGTGTCCTCAAGATCGCGAACGCCAACATGGTCAAGGCCATCAGGCTGGTCACAGTCGAGCGCGGCTTTGACCCTCGCGAGTTCTCGCTCGTGTCCTTTGGTGGCGCGGGCGGCCTCCACGCGGTCGATCTGGCGCGTGAACTTCAGATGCCCGAGGTGATCGTTCCGCCGTTCCCGGGCCTGACGAGCGCCTTGGGCCTCCTGTTCGTCGATCCGCTCGACGACTTCTCGCGCTCGTACGTCCGCAGGCAGGAGGACGTCGATCCGAGCGATCTGACGCAGCAGTTCGACGAGATGGAGGCCCGGGTCGTCGACAACCTGCGGCGGCAGGGCGTGGAGGACGCTCTGATCTCGGTCGACCGCGGAGTCGACTTGCGTTACGTCGGCCAGCTCCACTCGGTCACGGTGCCACTGGCAGCCCTCGACAAGGCAGGGATCTCGCAGGCGGTGGATGCTTTCCATGAAGAGCACATGCGCCAGTACCGCTACTCGCACCCCGAGGCGCCGGTCGAGACCTCCACCTTGCGCGTCACGGCGCGCGGCCAGCGCGACAAGCCCGATCCGGGCACGATCCGCTACGCGGAGCTGGATCGGCCGGTTGTCCCGAATCGCAACCGGCCCGTGCACTTCGACGGCCACGGGTGGCTAGACACGCTCATCGTCGACAGGAACGGGCTCACGAGCAACGACGAGATCGCCGGACCATGCATCATCGAGGATCTCGACTCGACGATCGTTCTCGACCCAGCCGCCAGGGCGCAGGTCGACGACGTGGGCAATATCGTGATCACGGTCGGCCACTCTTCGAGCTCGGGAACAGCTTGAATACGGACGCCCTCACAGGCCGCATCGACCCGATCACCTTCGAGGTGCTCCGCAACGCTTTCATGAGCATCGTCGACGAGATGGGCCTCATGCTCGAGCGCGTCGGACACTCGCTGGTGGTCAGTGAGGGGCGCGACTTCAGCGCGGCGATCTGCGACGCCGACGGGCGAATGGTCGCGGAAGGCAAGGAAGACCTCCCCGCGCACGTCGGCACCTTGCCGCACACGGTGAAGGCGGTCATCTCGTGGATCGGTCGCGAGGGCATTCACGAGGGCGACATCTTCATCATGAACGACGCGTTTCTTGGCGGAACGCACTGTCAGGACGTCCGCACGATCATGCCCGTCTTCCGGGAGGGCAAGCTGCTCGCGTTCGTGCAGAACTCGGCACACTGGTCGGATGCCGGCGGGCCCGTGCCGGGCAGCTTCCACGCCGAAGCCGAATCGACGTATGGCGAAGCCTTGTACATCCCGCCGATCCATCTCGTGCGCGAGGGCGAGCTCGACGATGAGGTGCTGCGGTTCATCCTGCGCAACGTCCGCGTGCCCGAGACCACGCAGGGCGACGCACTCGCCCAGATCGCGTCGTGCCGTACGGGCGAGGCGCGACTGCAGGCGATGCTCGACAAGTACGGCGTCGACCTGATCACGTCCCAGATCGACGAGTTGATCCTCTACTCGGAGTCGCTACTCCGAGCGGAGTTCGCGAAGATTCCCGACGGCACCTACTCGTTCGAAGACGCCGTCGACTTCGACCCGATGGGCGATCGGAAGACCCCGGTGAAGATCCGCACGCAGATCACGATCGACGGCGACAGAGCCACATACGATCTCTCCGGCAGCGATGCGCAGACGATCGGTGCCGTCAACTCCACGCGGTCGATGGCGCAGTCCGCGCTCGTGGTCGCAACGAAGGCGATCTTCCCGCACGTGCCAGCGAGCGAGGGAATCTACAACGCGATCGACGTCGTCAACCCAGAGGGGCTCGTCACGAACGCCCAGTTCCCACGGCCGATCTCAGGCGCGTTCGCGACCTCCTACGAGGTGATCTGTGCATGCGTGTTCGGCTGCTACCTGACCATGCTCCCGGAGCGGTCGATGGCGTGCTCCGGGAACATGACCAACATGGTCGTCGGCGGATACGACCCGCGGGAGGGCTACGACCAGGACTTCGTGATGTACATCTGGAAGGAAGGCGGCTACGGGGCCAGGCCGGGCAAGAAGGACAATCACACGGCAATCAGCCTCTACGCGTCCGGGACGCGCAACGAGCCGGTCGAGGTGCAGGAGCGCGTGTACCCGATCCTCACGCACCGGTACGAGCTCATCACTGACTCGGCCGGTGCCGGTTACCACCGTGGCGGCATCGGTGTAACGCGCGACTTCGAGCTCACCCACGGCGACGCCACCCTGTCCGTGCTGGGCAGCCGCGGAGTCGAGCCCGTATGGGGCTGGGAGGGCGGCCTCACGGCGCTCGGGAGCGGCCTGATCTACGACTGGGGCGGGCCGGATGAATGGGAGATCGGGGTCATGCGCTCCGGCGTCGCCGTGAAGCAGGATCGTACGATCCGCTTCTGGGAAGGCGGAGGCGGCGGCTGGCGCGACCCGAAGACGCGCCCACCAGAATGGGTGCTCGACGACGTCATCGACGGCTTCGTGTCGATCGAGAAGGCCCGTGAGCTGTACGGCGTCGAGGTGCGCTGTGTTGACGAGGACGCGGCGCATTACGAGGTCGACGAACAGGCGACAGCGCGCCTGCGAAGCGGCTGACGCTACTCGGAGAAGTGCGGGTTCTCCCAGACGATCAGCGCGGCCTTGTGGTCGATCGCGGGATCCTCCAGGTAGTAGTCGATGACCCCGCGCACCTCGAAGCCGTTGCGGAGCTGAAAGCTCAACGTCGTGTCGTTGAGCTCGCCGGCCACCACGTTCGCAACGTATTCCTCGGCGCTCATCTCGGCCTTGTGCTCAGCGAAGCCCGGAAGGTGACCGCCGGCGACGATCCCCCGCCTGTTGTGGCGAATCACGAGCCCCTTCCTGAGCTCGTACAGGCGGTGACCGATTCCCCGGCGCCGGTACTCGGGCAGCACGGTGATATCGGTTCCGTAGTACCAGGCGCCGTCCGGGTCGTGGTTGCCGCACTGGTTCTCCCCCGTCACCTCCCAGATCGTGCGCTGAATGTGGTCGAAGTCGAAGTCGACGAAGATCCCGGCGCCGACGCCGACGACTCGCCCGTCGTCAAGCGCGACGAAGACACCCTCAGGGAACAGGCCCGCGTAGGCCCGGAACTCCGCGACGCCCAGCAGGTCCGCGGGGTTGGCCGTCGGGAAGGCCGTGCGCTCGCATACGGCGGCGCCTTCTACCCAACGCTCAGAGAGGCTCTCGTAGCGAATGGATGTCACGCCGGGAGAATCATGCAGCAGTCTGCGCAAGAGAGAAGTGCTCGTACTCGTTGACGTCCGGCGGACCCCAGCAAGCCCAGAAGTCAAGTGAGCGAGGACGCATGATCGTGGCGCCGCACGTCGCGAGCTCGAGCGGCGGCGCAGCTGCATAACAGACGGTCGGGTGCCGCGTGAGCTCGATCAGGTCTTCGAGCTCGAGCATCCCGCTCTGAAGCGCGCCGCGTGCGATGCGGAGCCTCGCCTCGGAGGAGGCTTGGAGCTCCGCCGGCTTCTGCTGGCTCACCTCGCGCGTCGCTTGTGCAAGCGCGTGATTGGTGTGCGCGACGACGCCGACGTCGAGCTCGGTGACATCGCTCACGGTAGTGAAAGCCTCCACGTTGTACCCCCGTCCGAGAGCGTCGAGGAGGAGGTAGTTGTGCGCACCTGCGAGCTGCGCTTCCGTGATGCATGCCAGCGCATCCTCGATGTCCCTCGCGAGCAGGGCCTTGCGGACCACGACGGGCCACGTAACGCCCGGGCTGCCGTCAGCGCCTGGCAAGTTGTTGATGCCAACGCAGATACCGGCGTCGTTCATGCCGATCTGACCGAGGCATCCCGCCGTACTAAGAACAAGCGCGCGCGGACCTTCGGCCGGCCTGATGTCAAGGAGCACGACGCGGTCGAGCGCAGACGCATGCATGTCCCAGGTCTGAGCGATGAAGCCCCGGCCGGCGGCTCGCTCATCGGAGACGAGCACCGCCGTGCAGTCGTCCTCGGCGACCAGCCCGTCACCGAGCCGGCCGTATACGACATCCACGAAGTCGGTAAATCCACCGGCAGCGATCACCTCCGCCACCGGGCGGCCGATGGCGTCGGCCAGACCGCGAAGCTCTGCCATGAGCTCCGGTGAGTAGGCCTCGTGGGCGGGCACGCACTGCTCCGCCAGCGCGAGCACCGACGTCCGCTCGATCGGGCGTCCGTTCCACCGCCCCTGGCACACCAGCTCCATGCGCTCGTCGGCGTAGGCACGGATCTCCGTCGCAAGTCGCTCGCCGTGTGCCAGACCGCGCTCCCGTGGAGAGCCCGCCAGCTCGACGACCCTGATCGAGCCGCGCCTCATCCGATTCACCGTAGCGCATCGAAGGACGCCGACAAGCCAACCGCAGAACGGGTGACCCAAAGACAGCGGTCCTCTAGCGCCGAATCCCGGCTAGAGCCTGCCACCATTGGCTGTTCCGGGGGACACGCAGGCGTCATTCGGGGCCACGATGGCCCCATCTCCGACGAGACCTGGCAGCGGCGCGGCGTCGACCTGCCGGGGCAGCGCGCCTTCGAGCATCATGATGTCGGCGGTCTGGCGGTAGCGCGTCAGGACTCGGTTGCCTATGAATCCATCACAGACCCCTCCCGGACCGGAATCTTGCCCAGCCGCCGCGCGAGGCGAGGAGCAGTCACGAGGGTTCGATCCGACGTCTGCCCTGCGCGTACGATCTCGAGCAGTAGAGAATGGCGACCGTCAAGGTGTCACAGCCGGATCCTTTTCCTTCTCTTGATGCGGTCGTGTGAGTCACGGGATCGTTGTCGGCGTGAGCCGCTAGTCGACCCTGCGTCCCGACACGATTCGATCGTCGCCATAGGCGCGGGTGACGAGTACGCCCTTGCCCCGGTGTCCGCCGTGTTCCAGCAGCCCATGGGCACGCGCTGCCTCTTCCGAAGCGTGACACAGGGTTCGGCACCATCAGCCAGGTATCGTCCTCCCGCTCGCCCACGTTGACGGACGCCAACGGAACCGCCGCAGCACCCGGTGGGTCGACCCGATCCAGGTCTACCTTGTGCACAGCTTTCCCGACTACCGTTCGGCGCATGCTCTGATGCGCGCGGAGAAACTAGGCTGGGGAGTGGCCCCGTGACGAAACTGCACTGTGAACAAGAGGAAGCACTCTGATGTCGATGACAGACGCTCAGATTCCAACCACGGCAAATACAGAGCTCGCCAACTGGGTCGAGCAGATCGTGTCGCTGTGTGATCCCGACGACGTCCATTGGTGCGACGGGTCACAGCAGGAGTATGACCGCCTGTGTGACGAGATGGTTGCCGGCGGCACCTTCACCAGGCTCGACCCCGAGCTGCGGCCGAACTGCTTCCTCGCTCGTAGCCATCCGAGTGATGTCGCCCGCGTGGAGGATCGAACGTTTATCTGCTCGTTGAGCAAGGGCGATGCAGGTCCGACCAACAACTGGATGGCGCCGCGCGAGATGAAGTCACTCCTCACTCCGAAGTTCGATGGATGCATGCGCGGTCGCACGCTGTACGTCATTCCGTTCAGCATGGGCCCGATCGGCTCGTCTATCTCTCACATCGGGATTCAGATCACAGACTCCCCATACGCCGTCGCAAGCATGCGAATCATGACTCGCATGGGCACTGTCGTCCTCGAGGCGCTAGGGGATGGCGAGTTCATCAAGTGCGTGCACTCCGTTGGCATGCCGCTAGGTGCCGGCGAGCAGGATGTTCCGTGGCCGTGTAGTCCAGACCCGAAAGACAAGTACATCGTGCACTTCCCCGAAGAGCGAGCGATCTGGAGTTTCGGCTCCGGCTATGGCGGCAACGCTCTGCTGGGCAAGAAGTGCTTCGCGTTGCGGATCGCGTCTGTCCTGGCACGCGAGCAAGGGTGGCTAGCCGAGCACATGCTCATCTTGGGTGTCACCGATCCGGAGGGCGAGAAGACATATGTCGCCGCGGCGTTCCCAAGCGCGTGCGGCAAGACGAATCTCGCGATGCTGATTCCTCCCGAGCAGTTGCGGAACGACGGGTGGGAGGTGTCCTGCGTGGGTGATGACATCGCGTGGATTAAGCCGGCGGAAGACGGCAAGATCTACGCCATCAACCCGG
>JAUVPB010000215.1 GCA_030598925.1 Actinomycetes bacterium | reverse complement strand
GCGAGCTCACGCGCGCGTCACTGGCGAGGGTACTCGGATCTCGGCCAGAGGTCCTGCTGCTCGACGAGCCGACGAACCATCTGGACCTCGAGCGGATCGAGTGGCTCGAGCGCGAGCTCAAGGATCTTGACTCTGCAGTGGTGCTCGTGGCGCACGATCGATGGTTCCTCGAGGCGACGACGACATCAGTGCTCGAGCTTGTGGGTGGAACCGCGACGTACTTCTCCGGCCCGTGGCACGCGTGGCGAAAGGAGAAGGCTGCCCGGGCGAGCACCGAGGCGCGTTCGGCCGAGAACCGCGAAGCCGAGCTGGCCCGCCTCGAGCACTTCGTAGCACGTTTCCGCTACGGCACCCGCGCGCGTCAGGCGCAGGCCAAGCTCAAGCGCATCGACCGGCTCTCGGCCGAGGCTCCGGCCAAGCGCGCCCGGGCGCCGAGAGTCCGGACGGCGTTCGCGTTTCCTACACCGGCACGGTGCGCGCGCACTGTTGTCGAGGCGAAGGGGCTGCTCCTGTCCGCCGGCGAGCGCGAGCTCCTCAGCGATGGAGAGCTCGCGCTCGAGCGAGACGAGAAGGTCGCGCTCGTCGGGGCGAACGGATCCGGCAAGTCCACACTTGTCGAGGCCCTGATCGGAGTGCGCCCCCCAGCGGCTGGCTCGGTCAAGCTGGGTTACGGCGCCTCCGTCGCCTACTTCTCGCAGCACGACGTCGAGCTCGAGGAGCGAGCCTCGACCATCGACACGGTCGTCGAACGCACGACCCTGAGTCGTGCCGACGCGCGGAAGGTGCTGGGCCACTTCGGCTTCTCTGGCGATGACCAGGAGAAGACGGTCGCGATCCTGTCAGGCGGCGAACGGCGGCGACTCCTTCTCGCGTCGGTCGTGGCTCAGGGCGCGAACTTCCTTGTGCTCGACGAGCCGACGAACCACCTTGACATCGATGGCAGAGAAGCACTGGAGGGTGCTCTTCAGCTGTTTCCCGGCGCGGTGTTGCTCGTGTCACACGATCGGGCGCTCCTCGACGCTGTAGCCGACCGAGTACTGCTGATCGAGGATCGCGAGCTCCGGTCGTTCCAGGGGGGCTGGGCGGAGCTGATCGCGCGGCGCGAGCTCGAACGGCAGACGAAGCCCGCGAAACCGCGCGAGCCGCGTCCCCGCGTACCTCTCGGGACCTCTGGGCGTCGCGCCGCGCAGCCTGACGCGCTCGAGCTCCGTCGACTCGAGGAGGACATCGCGGGCGCGGAGGCTACGCTCGCTCGGCTCGAGGAGCGGCTCTCGTCGCGCTGGCACGATCGAGACCTCCAGCAAGCACACGCAGACGCGAAGGCAAGCCTCGAGGGTCTGCTCGCGCGCTGGGAGAAGCTCGCCGAGCAGACCGAGGTCGCAGGGGACGAGGTGCCGGCGGCTGAGTGAGCTACTCGAACGTATACCGGCGGACGCCGGTCAGCTCTGCGTCGATCTGCTCGAGTCGGCTGATGCGCTCTTCCATCGGCGGATGCGTCGAGAACAGCTTGCTCATGCCGCGGCCGCGGAACGAAGCCATCGGGTTCGCGATATAGAGCGACGCTGTCGCCGGGTTGACCTTGAGCGGCACAGCCTCCGTCCCGCGTTGGAGCGTTCTTAGCGCGTTCGCGAGCGATTTGCCCTCGCCAAGTACGCGGGCGGCCGTCGCGTCCGCCAGGTATTCCCGCTGCCGTGACACGGCCATCTGAAGCACCATCGCTGCGAGTGGCGCCACGATCATTGCCGCGAGGGCACCGATCATTCCGATCGGATTGTCGCGGCTGTTTCCGCCGAACAGCAGTGAGAACTGCAGAATGTTCGCGATCCACGCAATCGCCGCCGCGATCATCGCGGCGATGCTCGAAACCAGGATGTCGCGGTTCTTGATGTGCGAGAACTCGTGCGCCATCACGCCGCGGACCTGATCGGTCGGCATGTGCCGCAACAGCCCTTGCGTGACGGCCACCGCCGCGTGGCTCGGGTTGCGACCCGTGGCGAACGCGTTCGGCTGCTCGGACGGAATGAGATAGAGCCGCGGCTCCGGGACTTCATAGAGCCGCGCGAGCTCCCCGACCATCGCCCGAACTTCCGGCAGCTCGCCTTCGGGGACGGGCTTCGCCTTGCTCGCCTTGATCGCGATCTTGTCGGAGAACCAGTAGCCGACGAGGTTCATGATCACAGCGATCGCCACGAAGAGGTAGAGAGCGCCGCCGCCGAGGATGGCGCCGATTCCAACGAGCAACGCGCTCAGACCGGCGATCAACACCCAAGTACGTAGATGCGTGTTGAAGCTGGTGCGGGCAACCGTCGACATTTCGCCCAAGCTAGCAGAAGGATTGGGGGCTGCCGGCCGCTCCTGGCCTCAGCTCCACGCGCCGTTGCTGGCCACTCTCGCTGCTCGCCTTGTCGGGCCCGACGGCGTCCAGATCCGGGCGGCCAGGTCGACCCTCCACCTGGGCCTCGCTCGTGCCGATGCAGAGAGCGAGTGTTGACCTGACCCCTCGAATAATGGCACCCTGGAACAGATGACAGATCTCGCCGCGCCCAGCACGCAGTCCCAGACGCACGCCGAGCCGTCGATGGTGGACCGTGCCGGCGAACGGCTGATCAACCGTGAGCTCTCATGGTTGGACTTCAACGCGAGGGTGCTCGATCTCGCGGCAGATAGCGATCAGCCGCTGCTCGAGCGCGTCCGCTTCTGTTCGATCTTCTCGTCGAACCTGGACGAGTTCTTCATGGTGCGGGTGGCGGGCCTCCAGCGCCAGAGTGCGGCCGGCGTCGTCGTCCGCTCTGTCGACGGGAGAACGGCGCGTGAGACGCTGACCGACGTCCGCGAGCGCGCCGGCGGGCTCGTGGCGCGCCAGGCGGCGATCTGGAGAGACGACCTACTGCCGGCACTTGCGGCGGACGACGTCGTGATCGGTCGTGTCGCCGACTGCTCCGAGGCCGAGCGGCTCGAGCTCGAGCACCGGTTCGAGCGTGAGGTGTATCCGATTCTGACTCCGCTCGCGGTCGGGCCCGGCCAGCCGTTCCCGTACATCTCCGGTCTCTCGCTGTCCCTCGCCGCGCTGGTTCGGAATCCGGCGACGGGGGAAGAACGGCTCGCTCGCGTCAAGGTGCCAGAGGGTCTTCCGCGCTTCTTGGAGGTCGGCGATCGGCACCTGCTCGTGCCACTCGAGGAAACCATCCGGCACGGCCTCGATGTGCTGTTTCCTGGAATGGACGTCGTCGAAGCGGCCGCGTTTCGTGTTTCGAGGGACGCTGACTTCGACGTGTCCGACGAGGCCGACGATCTGCTCGAAGCGGTTGCGCTCGAGCTCCGTCGACGGCGCTTCGGCGGGGTCGTGAGGCTTGAGATCAGCGACGAGATGCCAGAGAACATCCTCACCAAGCTTCGTGAGGGTCTAGACGTGAGCGACGAGCAGATCTACCGCGTCCGGGGAATGCTGGATCTCGCGGATCTGTCCGAGATCGCGGACCGGGATCGACCCGACCTTCGATACGAGCCCTGGACCCCGACCACACAGGCGAGGCTCGCCGAGGCGCAGGGTGCTGCGATCTTCGATGAGATCCGCAAGGGAGACGTTCTCGTTCACCATCCGTACGACGCGTTCGGCTCGAGCGTGACGTCCTTCGTCCGGGCTGTCAGCGACGACGAGAGCGCCATCGGGATCAAGGCGACCGTCTACCGCACCGACGAGGAGTCGCCGATCATGCCGGCGCTGATCGAGGCGTCCGAGCGTGGCAAGCAGAGCGTCTGCCTAGTCGAGCTCAAAGCGCGGTTCGACGAGCAGCGCAACATCGAGTGGTCACGCGCGCTGGAGAGCGCAGGCGTGCACGTTGCGTACGGCCTCCCGAACATCAAGATCCACGCGAAGACCATCCTGGTCGTGCGTCGGGAGGGGGGCGTCCTCCGGCGCTACGTTCACGTTGGCACCGGGAACTACCACGCGGTCACGGCGCGCCTGTACGAGGACTTCGGCCTCTTCACCGCGGACGAGGACATCGCCGCCGACATCGCTGACCTCTTTAACCAGATCACGGGTTTCGGTCATCCGCAGCGGTTCCGCAAGATTCTCGTGGCTCCGTACACGTTGCGGAGCACCCTGATCGCCGAGATCCGCCGGGTCGCCGTCGCGGCCGCGGCGGGCAAGCCGGCTCGCATTCGCCTGAAGTGCAACGCACTCACCGACGCGACGATCATCGAGGAGCTCTACGACGCTTCCCAGGCCGGCGCGGAGATAGACCTGATCACACGTGGCATCTGCTCTCTCCGGCCGGGAGTCGAGGGAATGAGCGAGACGATCCGTGTTCGCAGCGTCCTCGGTCGGTTTCTGGAGCACAGCCGCGTGTTCGCTTTCGACGCCGACGGAACGCAACGCGTGTTCATGGGATCGGCCGATCTGATGCCGCGCAACCTCGATCATCGAATCGAGGTTGTCGTGCCGGTTGAGGATCCAGGTGCCGTTGCCCAATTGTTGAGCGCCGTCGACACGCTGCTGGCAGACGATCAGACTGCATGGGCGCTCGGACCCGACGGCACCTGGGAACGGCTCGAGTCGGTGGATGACGGCCAGGAGCGAGCGAGTCACCCCGTACTCATGCGGCGCGCGCGTCAGAACCGGCCCTAGGCGGCCCCGGCCCGGACGGGAAGTCGGCCGACCCGCTTTCGCAGCATGCGGCGTGTTGTCGGACCTGCGGACAGGATGTCGACCGACAGTGCCGACACAATTCGGGTCGTGCGAGTAGGCGTCGTGAGTGTGGGGTCGCAAACCGTGCGCCTCCTGG
>JAUVPB010000269.1 GCA_030598925.1 Actinomycetes bacterium | reverse complement strand
CGAAAGGCGGTGCGCCGCGACTTCGGCCGTGAGCTCGTGACCGTCGAGCGGGACGGTAGGTGGATGGAGCAGGAGATCGAGACCGGGTGGAGATCCGACCGCGTCGTCGAGATCACCGCGGGCCTCATCGAAGGCGAGAGCGTACAGCTCAATCAGGAGTGAGACATGATTCAGTTTCGAAACATCCGCAAGACTTATGAACGGCCGGACCGAGCTCGGCTCGAAGTCCTGAAAGACGTGGACGGCCGCATCGAGGAGGGCGCCTTCGCCGCCGTCGTAGGCCCGTCCGGCAGCGGGAAGTCGACGCTCATGAACATTCTCGGGCTGCTCGATCAGCCCGACTCCGGCACGTACACGCTGAACGGTCGCGAAGTCACCGACTTGGACCCGACCGAGAGGGCGCGAATCCGTAATCAGGATATCGGCTTCGTCTTCCAACAATTTCACCTGCTTCCACGCACCTCGGCGGTCGAGAACGTGACGCTCCCTCTCGTCTATTCGGATGTCCCGGATCCGGAGGACCGGGCCGTCGCCGCACTCGCTCGAGTGGGCCTCTCTGACCGGCTCCACCACCACCCGCACGAGCTTTCAGGCGGGCAGCAACAGCGTGTGGCCATCGCGCGTGCTCTCGTGAACAATCCGCGATTGATCCTCGCTGACGAGCCCACGGGAAATCTGGACGCGGAGGTGACCGAGGAGATCATGGAGATATTCCTCGGCCTTCACCGAGCAGGTCGGACCATCATGCTGATCACCCATGACTCGGACCTCGCCGCGCGTTGCACCGAGAGGCTCCGTATCGAGGACGGTCGTCTGTTCGAGGAGGCGACGGTATGAACAAGCGCTTGATTCTTTCGGGCAGCGTACGCGTCTTCGCCCGTTACAAGCTACGAAGCTTTCTCATGGGTCTCGGCGTCGTCATCGGCGTCGCCGCGCTCATCGTCATGCGCTCGGTCGGGACGAGCGCCGAGGACGACGTCCTCGAGAACTTCAACCGTCTGTTCAGCGGCTCGGCGATGACGATTATGAACCGCGCCCAGCGAATCGACGGCGAGGGCCAATGGGCGGGCAAGCTGACGGTCGAAGACCTCGAAGCGCTATCCGCCGAGCTGCCCCAGGTCGTCGACTTCGACCCCGGGAAGACGGCAACCCGCGAGGTGAGCTATCGAGACGTGAACCGAAGCCTGATGATCCGCGGCGCTGGCGAGCGCGCCGACGTCGTGATGGGGCGAGGCGTCATGCGTGGAGAGTTCTTCAGCGGCTCCGAAATTCGTTCGGCCGCGCGCGTCGCACTCATCGGCTTCAAGACAGCCGAGTCGCTGTTCGAGGATGAAGACCCGTTAGGAAAACAGATCGAGATCGGCGGTTCCCCGTTTCGCATCAAAGGTGTCCTCGAGGAGCACGGTTTCGACCCTCACGGCATGGACCTCGACGACCAGGTGCACGTCCCCATCACGACGATGATGCGCCGCATCGTCAATGCCCAGTACATCGACTCGGCGCGGCTCCTACTCGTCGAGGGAGCCGACTTGGAGGCAGCGGTCGATGACGTTACGGACGTGCTTCGCGCTCGACACGAGCTCGGAGCGACGGTCCAGGACGACTTTTCGATCTACACGCCAAATCAAGTGCAGCGGCTCGTGAAGGAGGCGAACCAGGTCGTGACCGTCTACCTGCCGGCGACCGCTGTCATCGCGCTTCTCGTCGCGGCCATCGTCATCGCGAATATCATGCTGATGAGCGTCCGGGAGCGCACGCCCGAGATCGGCCTGCGGAAGGCCGTCGGGGCTACCGAAGGGCAAATCAAGGGGCAGTTCTTCGCGGAGAGCCTGGTGACGAGCCTCTTCTCCGGTCTCATCGGCGCTGGTCTCGGGATCGCGATCGTGGCCGTGCTCGGAATGCACAACACCACGATAACGATCGCGCCGGACGCGGTGGCCTTCGGACTTCTCACTGCTCTCGTCGTGGGAACGCTCGCCGGCTACCTCCCCGCCCGGCGGGCGGCGGGACTCGAAGCCGTGGAAGCGCTGAAGTGAAATGGCGGCGCAACCTGAGGCTCTCGATCCGAGCGCTCGCTGCATCGAAGCTCAGGACGCTGCTTTCGGCCGCGGGGGTGGCCGTCGGCATCTCCTCTGTCGTCGTGCTCCTCGGGGCAGGCGCGGGGGCGGAGCGCGCTGTGCAGGAGTCCCTCGAGCAATTAGGTCACAATCTCCTCGTCATCAACCCTTCCCGGATCGAATCGAGCGCGCTAAGGGGTGAAGGAGCAGAAGGGACCACCCTTCGCGTCGAGGATTGGCGGGCCTTGTCGCGGGACGTAGCCGGAGTGCTCCGCACCGCGCCCGTCGTCGAACGCCCGCTGCTCGCCCAATGGGGAGGTGACGCGGTATCCGTGAGAGTCCTCGGCACCACGGAGGCCTTCGCTCGAGCGCGCAACTTCTCCGTCGCCGCCGGGCGCTTCCTCGATAGCCACGACGAGGCGCAAAGAAGCCGGGTCGCCGTCGTGGGACCGGTGGTGGTCGAGTCTCTGTTTCGCGGTGAGTCTCCCATTGGGGAGGTCGTCACCATCAACGGCGTCCCGTTCCGCATCATCGGAGTCACGCGCAAGAAGGGCGTCTATGACGGCGGCAACGAGGACGAGCTCGTGCTGATTCCCGTGACGACCGCGATGCGGCGTCTCGTCAACGTCGACTATCTCACCCGGATCTACGTGCAAACCGTATCGGAAGAGGTGTCGGACGGCGTCCAGGCTTCGATCGCGGCGGCGCTCCGGGAACGCCACGCGATTCCCGCGAATCGTCCGGACGACTTCCACATTCTCGACCAGGAGGCCACGATTCGCGCGCGCAGACGGGCGGGAGGCTCGCTTTCGCGCTACGTGCCCTGGCTGAGCGCTCTGGCACTCGTCCTCGGCGGCGTGGGACTTCTGGCGGTGTCGCTCATGTCAGTGCGCGAAAGGTATGCCGAGATTGGGCTTCGGCTGGCCGTTGGAGCGCTGCCGCGCGACGTTCTCGCGCAGTTCCTGATCGAGGCCCTGCTCGTTTCCTCGCTCGGCGGCTTCGTCGGGATTCTTGTCGGCTCCTGCGGTATATTCATTGGAGCGGCATTGACACGATGGCCGATGGAGTTGAGGGCGGACGCAGTCTTCTATCCGCTGGCCCTTTCGGTCGGGCTCGCGATCGCGTTCGGCGTCGTTCCGGCGTTTCGTGCGGCCCGGCTCGACCCGATCGAGGCTTTGAAGAGCCATTGAGCGAAAACAAACGTTATCGGCTTCTGCTGATCGACGACGACGAGTCGTTGAACCGCCTGCTCGTCGACTATTTTCCACGCTTCGGCCACGAGCTTCTGACCGCGACGAGCGTTACGGCGGGCAAACGCGTCCTGCGGACGTCCGATCCTGACCTGCTGATACTCGACGTCATGCTCCCCGACGGCGATGGTCTGGAGCTTTGTCGCTCGCTGAGGTTGGAGAGCGACATACCGATCATCATGTTGACCGCGCGCGCGGACGTCCCGGATCGCGTCCTCGGCCTTCAATATGGAGCGGACGACTACGT
>JAUVPB010000164.1 GCA_030598925.1 Actinomycetes bacterium | reverse complement strand
CCTCGATGCGGAGGAAGAACGGCGAGCGCAACAAGCCCGGATCGAGACGCTCGAGCGAGCGCCAACACGGATCGTCCTGCAGGAAACCCGTTCCGGTCGTACCCACGATCGACACCATGTCGGCCACGACGGCCGAGGCGGTCTCGATCCCACCCGCGCCAGGCCCCTCGAGCGTGATCTCACGGATGGCGTCCCCCTGCAACATCACGGCGTTGAACGCTCCGTCGATCGCCGCAAGAGGATGGTCGCTCGTGACGAGCGCCGGCCCCACCCGCACGTCGCATGCGCCATCGACGATGGTCGCAGCGCCAACGAGCCGAACCGACATCCCGAGCTCGCGCGCAGCCTGCATGTGGCCACTCGTGACCTTCGTAATGCCGTCACACTGGACGTCGTCAAGACCCACGCGCGAACCGAAGGCGATTGTCGCGAGAATCGCCATCTTCGCCGCCGCGTCCCCGCCCTCGACATCCTCGCTCGGGTCAGCTTCCGCGTACCCGAGTTCCTGGGCCTCCGCGAGCGCGTCCTCGTAGGCATGACCCTCTTCCATCCTCGTCAGGATGAAGTTGGTGGTGCCGTTCACGATTCCGAGCACGCGGTGCACGTGAGACACGACCAACGACTCTCGGAGCACCTTGATCACGGGGATCGCGGCACACACTGACGCCTCGAAGCGAAGCTGCACGCCGGCCTTCGACGCGACCGCGAACAACTCGTCGGCCCTGCGGGCGATCAACTGCTTGTTGGCCGTGACGACATGCTTGCCGGCTGCGAGCAACTCGACGACGTAGTCACCTGTGGGCTCCACGCCGCCCATGACCTCTGCCACGATCGTGACGTCCTCGGCCCCGACGACCTCCGCAACGTCCGTCGTGAGAATGTCGTCTCCGGCGAGAAAGCCCCGCTCCTTGCCGAGGTCCTGTACGAGTGCCTTGACGACGCGCAGCCGATGGCCGGTTGCTCGCTCGATGTCGTCGGCGCTCTCCGTGAGGAGCCGGTGGACGGCGGCACCGACGGTGCCATAGCCGAGTAGAGCAACCGGGACGTCGACCGAGCTCATCTAGGTGCTCTGCATGAGCGCCCGAAGCTTCTCGCCGACCTGCTCGATCTTCAGATCGCTCTCGGTCGCGCGACGACGCTTGAGGTTTGCCTCGCCCTCGTCCATCTCGGCGATCCACTCGTTGGCGAACTGCCCCGACTGAATCGCATCGAGCACGCGCTTCATGTTCTGCCGCACGTGGTCGTCGATCACGACGTTGCCGCGCGAGTAGTCGCCGAACTCGGCCGTGTCGGAGATCGAGTAGCGCATGTAGGAGAGCCCGCCGTCATATATCAGGTCGACGATGAGCTTCAGCTCGTGCAAGACCTCGAAGTAGGCGATCTCAGGTTGGTAGCCGGCGTCGACCAAGGTATCGAACCCGGCCTTGATCAGCTCGGTGACGCCGCCGCAGAGAACGGTCTGCTCGCCGAAGAGATCGGTCTCGGTCTCCTCCTTGAACGTGGTCTCGAGGATGCCGGCCTTGGCGGCGCCGAGTCCCGCTGCGTAGGCAAGCGCGAGATCACGTGCGCGGCCGCTAGCGTCCTGAGCGACCGCGATCAGAGCCGGCGTGCCCTTCCCCTCTGTGTAGAGGCGACGCACGATGTGGCCGGGCCCCTTGGGGGCGACCATGATCACATCGTGGGCGGCGGGCGGGCTGATGCGCTCGTAGTGGATGTTGAAGCCATGCGCGAACAGGAGCGCCGCGTCAGGTTCGAGGTTCGGAGCGATGGCCTCGTCGTAGACCTGCGGCTGGTGCTGGTCGGGGAGCAGCATGGAGATCAGCTGCGCGCCCTTCACGGCTTCCGGAATCGTCTTGACGGACAGGCCGGCCGCCTCGGCTTCCGACCATGAGTTACTTCCCTCGCGGAGTCCGACCTCAACCGTCACGCCCGACTCCTGCAGGTTGAGCGCGTGGGCATGCCCTTGACTCCCGTATCCAATGACGGCGACCTTGCCGGACAAGAGTCCGACGTCACCGCTGGTGATGATGTCTGCCATCGTTGCTTCCTTTCGCAGTTCAGTCGCGGCGGAGCCTACACAACGCGATGTGGCCGGCTCATGGCCGTCGACGCGTTATTGCGCGGCTAGCGGATGAGAGCGAGGCGCCGGCCAGCGTCGGGCTTTGCCGAGGCGCGACCGAGACCGATGCGCCCGGTGCGGACCAGCTCCTTGATGCCATGGGGTCGGACGAGCTCCTCGAACGATTCGAGCTCCTCGGGGGTACCCACGACCTCGAAGATGAGGGCGTCGGGGCCAAGGTCGATGACGCGCGCCTGGAAGACGTCGCCGAGCGACATCAGCTCCGCGCGCCGTTCAGGCGGTGCCGTGACCTTGACGAGGAGTAGCTCCCGCTCGATCGCCTCGTCTGGGCCGAGCTCGCTGACGCGCAGTACGTTGACGAGCTTGTGCATCTGCTTCTCGATCTGCTCCAGGGAATGCTGTGAGCAATCGACTCGCATCGTGACCCGCGACACATCGGGACGCTCGGTCGGACCGACTGCGAGGCTCTCGATGTTGAACCCGCGACGGACGAACAGTCCCGTGATGCGCATGAGCACGCCGGGCTTGTTCTCGACATGGACGGAAAGCGTGTGTCTCATCTAGACGACCCTCAGAACGCCCGGACGTTCTCGTTCTCGGCGCCCTCTTCGTACTCGATCAGCTCGAGCGCGGCGGCACCGGCCGGAATCATCGGGTAGCACTGCTCCTGCGGATCCACGCGGAAGTCGATCACGGCTGTCCGACCGGCGCCGAGCGCCTCTTCGATCGCGTCGTCAACATCGGCCCGGTCGTCGACCGTAATACCCAGCGCGCCGTAGGCCTCGGCCAGCTTCGCGTAGTCGGGTATGGCGTGCGTGAGGTGTACCTGGGAAAGTCGGTCGTCGTAGAACAGGTTCTGCCACTGATGAACCATGCCGAGGTAGGCGTTGTTGATCAGCACGACGACGATCGGGAGGTTCTCGAGCACCGAGGTCGCGAGCTCGGAGCCGGTCATCTGGAAGCAGCCGTCGCCGTCAATGCAGACGACGGTCGCGTCGGGCCGGGCCGCCTTCGCGCCGATCGCGGCGGGCACTCCATATCCCATCGTGCCGAGCCCGCCCGAGGTGATGAACGTTCGCGGCTCGTTGCAAAGGAGGTACTGCATCGCCCACATCTGGTGCTGTCCAACCCCGGTCGTCCAGATCACGTCGTCACGGCCGGCGGTGGCCGCCTGGAGAGCCTCCATCACGGCCTGAGGCTTGACGAGCTCTCCTGCGGTCGCGTATCGCAGCGGGAACTCGTCGCGCCACTCGAGGATCTGCTCGACCCAACCCGCATAGGGAGCGGGTGTACCCGACTCGCTCAGTCGCCGAAGCTCGGATCCGAGATCGCGCAGTATCTGCTTGAGCGGCCCGACGACAGGCACGTCGGCGTTTCGCAGCTTGCCGATCTCCGCCGCGTCGATATCGAGGTGAACGACCGAGGCACCGGGAGCGAAGCCCGAGAGCTTTCCGGTGACCCGATCGTCGAAGCGTGCACCGCAAGCAACGAGCAGATCGGCCTTGTTCATCGCCCAGTTCGACCATTTCGGCCCGTGCATCCCAGGCCAGCCCGTGAACAAGTCGTGCGTCTCGGGAAACGCCCCTTTGCCCATCAGAGTCGTGATAACCGGCAGCCGCCCGAACTCGGCGAGCTCTTTCAGCTCCTCACAGGCGTCGGCGTTGATCGTGCCACCGCCCACGTAGAGGACGGGACGCTCGGCCTGCGAGATCCGCCGCGCAGCCTCACGGATCTGACGGGGGTGACCGCGGCGCGGCGGCTTCCAGCCGGGCAGGTCGACCGTGTCGGGGTAGACGAAGTCGATCTCCGCCTCCTGAACGTCTCGCGGAATGTCGATGAGAACCGGCCCGCATCGCCCGGTGCTGGCGATGTGGAAGGCAGCCTTCATGACCTCCGGGATCTCGTCCACGTCCTGAACGAGCCAGGAGTGCTTCACGACCGGGATGGTGATTCCCGTGATGTCGCATTCCTGGAATGCGTCGGTACCGATCAGAGAGCTCCGGACCTGGCCGGTGATGCAGACAAGAGGCGTTGAGTCCATCCAGGCGTCGGCGATTGGCGTGACGAGGTTTGTCGCGCCAGGGCCGGAGGTGGCGATGGCGACACCGACGCGACCCGAGGCGCGCGCGTAACCCTGGGCCATATGCCCAGCGCCCTGTTCGTGTCGCGCGAGCACGTGACGTACGGTCGTACCACGGGCGAACGCATCGTACGTCGGGAGGATGGCGCCGCCGGGGATGCCGAAAACGACGTCGACGCCCTCGGCCTCGAGTGACCGAAGAATCGCATCTGCCCCTAGCATTTTCATCTCAACACAACCTTCTCGGGATGGTTCGCGCGACGGCGTCTATTCAGCTTCGCACAGCGCGCCCGCTCTGGCGCGAACGGACGGCTGAGCGTGGGCGACAGGCGCCCCTGCCCTATTCGTCGTGCAAAAGTTGGCTCTCCTAAAGCGACGCGGGCGAGATCGCTGCACGCTGAAGTCTGCGCAGGCCCCAAACTGACCCGATTCCGTCGTCGCATGTAAGACAGCCCATAAGCACCACGAAGTGTCGCTCAACGGCCGCGCTGCGTCAAGCGATATCGCTGCAGGCCGGCTGTTTCCCGATATCTGTCGCACACGGCAGCGTTTGGCCCGCCCATCACGGTTTGACGCTGGCACGGGCTCGTCCGTAAGCTTTAGCGGGGATCAACACGCCGTGCGCAGCCCGCAGGCCTGCTTTTTCCCCTTCCAACGACACCCGCGGGTCGTTGCCGCGCTGCTCTCACCCCAGCCACACCACACCACGCCATGACCACACGCCGAACACTGCACGATCCCACCGTTGAGCGCGACGCCTGCGGTATCGGTTTCGTCGCTCGCGCCGATGGTCTACCCGATCGTGAGATCATCGATCTTCTGCTCGACGGCCTCTGCCGCGTACGGCACCGAGGCGCAACCTCGGCCGACCTGAAGACAGGAGACGGCGCTGGCCTGCTGTTTCCGATCCCATCCGCGCTCGTGCCGAGCTCGGAAGCCGGGCTCGCCATGGTCTTTCTCCGAGACGAGCGGGCGCGCGACGCAATCGAAGCAGCCTGCCGCGACGAGGGCATCGAGCCACTGGGATGGCGAGCCGTCCCGATCGACCCATCCGCACTCGGCAGCGAGGCGCAGGAAAGCGTGCCGAGGATCGAGCAGCTGCTTCTGAGTCGGCCGGCTGGCGCCGACGACTCAGAGGCGGAATGGGCCGCATACCGGGCGCGCCGTCGGGCGGAGCGTGCTGGCGGCGCGTACATTGCGTCGCTGTCGTTCCGTCTGGTGACGTACAAGGCGCTCTGCGCCGCCGATGCGCTCGGCAACTTCTACCCGGATCTTGCTGACCCGAAGCTCACCGCGGCTCACGGCGTGTTCCATCAGCGATTCTCTACGAACACCACACCGTCGTGGGAGCGCGCACAGCCGTTCCGCATGCTCTGCCACAACGGCGAGATCAACACGATCCAGGGCAACGTGAACTGGATGCGAGCACGCGAGGGCAATTTCGGAACGCAGGATGACGACCTGTACCACCCAGTACTCGACGAGACGGGGTCAGACTCGGCGATGCTCGACAACGCGCTCGAGTTCCTCATTCACGGCGGTCGTGACATCCGCCATGCGACCGAGATGCTCATCCCCCGCGCGTGGGAGCGAGACGAGGAACTCGACCCGGACGTGCGCGCCTTCTTCCGTTTCAACGCCAACCTGATCGAGCCGTGGGATGGGCCGGCCGGTGTCATATTCACCGACGGGCGCGTCGTGGGTGCAACGCTCGACCGTAACGGTCTTCGGCCGCTCCGGCTCACGATCGCAGACGACGGTTTCGTCGCCTGCGTCTCCGAGGCGGGTTCGGTCCCGCTACAGGGCCACGGCCAGGTCCGGCGCCTGAAGCTTGGCCCCGGCCAGATCATCGCCATCGATCCGGACCGTGGCGTCCAACTCGATACCGATGTGATGGCCGCATTGTCGAGACGCATTCCGTATCGCGAGTGGCTCGACGAGGGGCTCGTAACGGGCTCCGCCGGTGAACCGGTCGAGACGCCCGAGCGTGACGTAACGGCAGACCAGATTCGGTACGGCTACACGCGCGAGGAGCTCACGATGTTCCTGCGGCCTATTGCCGGCCAGGGCCACGACCCGACCTACTCGATGGGCGACGACACAGCGCTGCCACCGCTGGCCGGACGAGCGCGGCCTCTCTACCACTACTTCAAGCAGCGCTTCGCGCAGGTCACGAATCCGCCCATTGATCATCTGCGCGAGCGGTTCGTCATGTCGACGCGCACCGTGCTCGGCGGCCGGGCCACGCTCTT
>JAUVPB010000099.1 GCA_030598925.1 Actinomycetes bacterium | reverse complement strand
CGGCTTCGAGGTGATCTCGAAGGTTCCGACGCGGCTACACACCCCCCTCATGTCGCAGACGAACGCGATTCACGGCATCGTCCTGCTTGGGGGCCTGCTGGTCATCGGCTTCGCCGACAGCGCGCTCGAGGACACGATCGGCGTGATCGCGATCGTCTTCGGAACGGTCAACATCGTCGGCGGCTTCCTCGTGACGGATCGGATGTTCGGCATGTTCACGAGGAAGAAGCCGGGTAGCCCCAGCGATAGCTCGGCCGACGGGCAGGACACGTAGCCGTGACGATCGGCGCGCTGGCTCTCGACTCTGACGCGCTCGCTGCGTGCTACATCGTCGCATGCGTCCTGTTCATCTTCGGCGTGCGCCAGGGCACGCACCCGACCACGGCGCGGCGCGGTAATTGGATCGCGGCGCTCGGCATGGCGATCGCCGTCGGGGCCACGCTGGCGACGGACGTCATCGGCAACTGGCCGTTGATCGCCACCGGTCTGATCATCGGCAGCGCGCTGGGAATCGTCACGTCCATGCGTGTCCAGATGACTGCGATGCCGCAGCTCGTCGCCCTCTACAACGGCCTCGGCGGCGGTGCCGTTGCGTTGATCGCGTGGTCCGAGTTCCGGCACGGCGGAGAGGTGTTCGGGCTCGAGGCGTTCATTCCGATTCTCTTCTCGACCGTGATCGGGTCGGTCTCGTTCTGGGGCTCGAACATCGCGTTCGGCAAGCTGCAGGGTCTGATCAGCGGAGCACCGGTCAAGCTGCCCGGGCAGCAGGTCATCAACGCGCTCCTGCTGCTCGGCATCGTCGCGATGTGCATCGTCCTCGCAGTCGATAACGAGAGCCCGTCAGAGGCGCTGTACATCGGAGTGTTGATTGCCTCGGCTGCGCTCGGACTCATGGTCGTGCTGCCGATTGGTGGCGCCGACATGCCCGTTGTCATCTCGCTCCTGAACGCCTTCACCGGCCTCGCCGCTGCGGGCGCGGGTTTTGCTCTCGACAACATCGCCCTGATCGTCGCCGGGACGCTCGTCGGCTCTTCGGGAACCATTCTCACGCTCGAGATGGCGCACGCGATGAATCGCTCCGTCGGCAATATCCTGTTCGCCGGCTTCGGCGGGGCTCCGGTCAGCGGGTCGAGCTCTGAAGACCGTCCGCACACGTCGATCGGCGCCCAGGACGCCGCGATCATGCTCGCGTACGCAGACTCCGTGGTCATCGTGCCGGGGTACGGCCTTGCGGTCGCCCAGGCGCAACATGCGATCAAGGAGATGGCAGATGCGCTCGTGCGGCGTGGCGTGAACGTGCGCTACGCGATTCACCCGGTCGCCGGCAGAATGCCCGGGCACATGAACGTGTTGCTGGCTGAGGCCGACGTCGAGTACGAGGACCTGGTCGAGATGGACGACATCAACCCCGACCTGCCGCAGACAGACGTCGCCGTCGTGGTTGGCGCCAACGACGTCACGAATCCGGCCGCGAAGAACGATCCGAACAGTCCGATCGCGGGCATGCCGATCATCGAGGTCGATGAAGCGCATCAGGTGATCGTGATCAAGCGGTCGCTGAGTCCGGGCTTTGCCGGTATCGACAACGATCTGTTCTACGAGGAGAAGACGTCGATGCTGTTCGCCGACGCGAAGGCCGCGGCCAACGACATCGCGAGCGAGATCGACGAGCTCTGATCCGCTACAGCTGCGGCTGGTCACGCAGGTAGTCGACCGTCTCGCCCCGTTGTCGGATCAGGGAGTGAGACCCACCGTCGACCCAAACCTCTGGCGGGGCCAGGTGGCTGAGGAAGCCAAGCGGGCTCGCCGCGCGCGCATACGCGCCCGACTGGAAGATCGCGACGAGGTCGCCAACCTCCGCCGGGGGTAGCGATACCGATCGACCGATCGTGTCGAGCGGTGTGCAGAGCGGCCCGACGAGATCGACCGTCTCTCTCTCAGCCACCGCGAGCTTCGTGACGATCGCTGCGGGGAAGTTCCGTTTGATGAGCATGCCGAGGTTGCCCGACGCTGCCAGGTGGTGGTGCATTCCGCCGTCGGTGATCAGGAACTTCTTGCCACGCGAGACCTTGATGTCCGTAATGCGGGCGACGTAGATTCCCGCCTCGCCGACAAGGAAGCGGCCGGGCTCGAGCACGAACCGCGTGCCCGCGAAAGCCGCGTCGTCAACCACTCCATTCGACAGCGCCGTCAGCCCGTCTCCGAGTCGGGCGACGTCGAGCTGGCTCTCGCTCGGGAAGTACGGGATACCAAGCCCGCCGCCGAAGTCGACCGTGGCGAGCGCATGTCCGGCCTGCGCGGAGGCCCGTCGTGCGATCTCGAGGCCGTGACGGTACTGAGCGAGGAGAACCTCGTGGTCGAGAATCTGCGTACCCGCGTAGAGATGAATGCCCGCGAACGTGAGACGCTCCGTTGAAAGGAGGCGCTCCAGCACCGACTCCAGGGCTTCCTCGTCGACGCCGAAGGGGCTTGGAGCTCCGCCCATGCGCATGGCTCCGCCTACCGCCTCGGTACCAGGGTTGACGCGGAGCGCGACGGCAATCGTGCGGTCGAGGCGATCGCAGATCGCGGCTAGCCGGTCGACCTCGGCTGCCGACTCGGCGTGGATCTCGCCGATGCCGGCAGCTGCGACGAGCTCGAGCTCTTCGTCGGTCTTGCCGGGTCCCGCAAAGACGATTCGCTCGGTGGGAGACCCGGACGCCCGGGCCTGCTCGAACTCCCCTGCCGACGCTACCTCGAGCCCGCAGCCTGCTGTGATGAAGTGGCGCAGAATCGTTGCGTTCGGGTTCGCCTTGATCGAGTAGAACAGGTCGAACGAAGCGGGTAGCGCATCCCGCAACAGCCGGAGCTGTGCGTCCACGACAGCACGGTCATAGACGAAGAGTGGCGTCCCGTAGGTTGCGGCGAGCTCGTCGATGCCTGCCTCGCCAACGACGAGTACCCCGTCTCTGAGTTTGAAGCTGCGCTCGAGCAGCTCGGCCACGCGTTCCATCTCGTCGGCTCGGCTCACGGGAGACTTGGCTTGTCTGGATGGCTCGTCATGCGCGGTCGGGAAGCGTGGGAGCTCTCAGGCCTCGGGAACCGCGCGCAGCGCCGCATAGTCGATCTTGCCGCTCGTCGTTCTCGGCAGGTCGTCGACGACCTCGACAGCGTGCGGCACCATGTAGCGCGGCATTCGTTGTGCGCAGAAGCGAACGAGTTCCTTCGGGTCGACCTCCCCGGCCTTCGGGACGACGAACGCACGGATGCGCGCTCCGAGCAGCTCGTCGGCAACGCCGACCACCGCCGCCAGCTCGATCTTGCCGCTCTCGAGCAGCGTGCTTTCGACCTCGGTCGGGCTGATGCGGTACCCGGACGACTTGATCATCGCGTCACGGCGAGCGATGAAGTACAGGAACCCGTCCTCGTCGGTGCGGACGAGGTCGCCCGAGTAGCAGACGGTTTCGCTCACGCCCAGCTCCGGGTCAGCGAAGGGGTGGGGGCGGAGGACCTCCTTCGTCAGGTCGGGTCGAGCCCAATAGCCCAGCGAGACGGTCGGGCCCCGGTGAACGAGCTCACCGGGCTCGCCGGGCGCGCAGAGCTTCCCCTCGTCGTTGACGACGAGGATCTCAGTGTGGGGGATCGCCTTGCCGATCGAGTCGGGACGCCGATCGAGCTCCTCCGGTGGCAGGTAGGTCGATCGGAACGCCTCGGTCAGTCCGTACATGAGGTAGATGCTGGTTGTCGGCAGCAGCTCCCGGAGAGTCGCGAGGACACCCTCGGGCATCGTTCCGCCTGTGTTCGTGATGTAGCGAAGATTCGGAGGCGGGTTGTCGGCGAGGCCGGCGTCGGGCCGCGCCAGCAGCCCCCACAGCGTCGGCACCCCTGCGAGTCCCGTGATGCGCTCATGCTCGAGCGCGCGGACGATGTCATGGCCGAAGACCCAGTCGCACATGGCCAGTGTCCCACCCTGTTGCATTGCTGTCATGAGCTGATTCATGCCGGCATCGAAACTGAAAGGAAGGACCGCGAGAATCCGGTCCTCGTCGTTGATCTTGAGGTACTCGGACACGATCGACGAGCCGGCTACCACCTGCTCGTGGCTTAGCATCACGCCCTTGGGCTTGCCGGTCGAGCCCGATGTGTAGATGAGTGCGGCGAGGTCGCGAGGGATGCTCTTGCCGCCGTCCATCGACGCCGTTTCGTCGGCGCAGAGCTCGTTGAAGTCGAGCTCGGCCGCTTCGGATCGAGTGCCGGCGCCGGCGACACTCACGACGAGCTCGAGGCTCGGGACGTCAGCGCGCGTCTGTTCAAGCCTTCCGACCTGGTCGGCCCCGGTGATCAGCGCCTTCATCTGGCAGTCGGAGGCGATGTGCGTGAGCTGCGCCGGGTAGAGGCCTGAGTTGACGGGCACGTACACGGCGTCAGCCGCTGCCACGCCGAAGATTGCAATGGCCTGCTCCAGCGATGGTGGCAGGTAGATCCCGACGCGATCGCCTCGCTCGACTCCCGCCGCCCGCAGACCACTCGCGAGGCTGGCGACGCGCCTTTGCACCTGCGCATAGGTGAGGCGTCGACCGCTGTGAACGAGTGCCTCGGCGTGCGGCTTCCGAGTCGCACTCGCTTGGAGCATCTCGTGGATGAGACCGTACGTCACGAGCGCCGACCGCCTACGCAGCGGACGCTGCGTGACCGAGCTTGCCTTCGACAAAGGCGCGAATTGCCGCGATCGATTCAAAGTTGGTCGCCACTAGGTCGGTCTCTGAGATCTGCACCTCGAAGTCTGACTCGATGAAATCGATCAGCGCGAGGATGCCCATAGAATCGATGAGACCGCCCGCCAGCAGCGACTCCTCCTCACCGATCTCCCGGTCCGCGGGAACACCGAACTCCTCTGCGATGAAGGCCCTGACCCGACCGACGATGTCGTTGCCACTCATCTCGTGCGACTGAACCACCATCAGGCGACGCTTGCTTCAGCCTTGGTGTTCCACGGTAAGGCTTCCCGTGGAGAATGAAATGGCACCGAGTAGGAGCTGAGCCCGAGCATCGCCAGCTCGGAGTACAGGTTGTCGACCTGCTCGGGTGCCAGCGTGCTCGTGCGGTAGAAGCGCGGGACAGACATCGTCACGGTGTGTGAGCGCGGCAGCCTGCGTCCCTGTACGTGGCGCTCGTCGATGGCGATGAACCGCGTTCGCGTCTCCCGCGCGATCGCATTGCGAATCTGGACGCTGTGGCGAACGAAGACGTCGAGGTCGCTCGCGTGCAGAACATGGCTGTAGCTGAGGCCTCGCGAGCGGGCGACGCGCGTGAACAGCACGTAGCAGGACTGCCCAGCGACGGTCACGAGGAGATGGCGGCAGGGTGCGAATCGCTGGTGGTCGTCGAAGATCTCGAGCTGATCGATGGATAGCTGGTCTGCGATCTCTTCCAGGCCGCTGACGACGACGGTCCGGCGCTGCCTCGTGCCGCGCAAGCCGAGCGACCACAGCACGCGCGCCCTGGTGTCAAGCTCCTTGAAGCCCCAACGTACGCACCAGCGGGCAACCTCGGGCGCGGGGCTGAAATCGGTGAGGGTGTGGTCTTTCAGGCGCAGCACCGGAAGCATCAGCTCGAGGCTTGCGTGCCGGTACGCCTGATCGACCACCCAGCTAGTCGTGTTGCAGAAGCGCTCGAGCCGCCCGGCCACGCGGCGCTCGCTAAAGATCAGCCCGAGGTAGCCGGCGACGCGACCATTGTCGACGAGCCCGTACCCGCAGTGCTCTGCCTCTCGCTTGAATCCGTAGTCAAAGAGTGATTGCCACTGGTCCTTCGGGATGCCCGGGTCATGCTCTGCGAGCAGCGGATACACGCGCGCGAAGTCATCGGGATACAGGCGCTCCACAGACGCCTTTCGGTCCGATTTCAGAGATCCATCCGACGCTTGGGGAGCCATGTCCATCGTCCACGTCATCGCAGTCGGCGCGGCCCTCGGTACAACCCGCGCGGGGTCGGTGTCTGCCGCATTGACCCATGATGACCGATGCCTGCCGTAGCAACAACTGCGATGGCGCCTCCCCCTGCCGAGCACGCGCCGAGAACGTCACGATGTGTCGGGAGTCCCCGATCCGGGCCGCGGCGACGCGGCCCGGTCAGTGTTGCTCGGCGGCCGTGGCGATGTCGTCCAGATTCTGGCGCAGCGCTATCTTTGTCGCTCCAGCTTCAGTTCCATGTTCCGCTCCTTGTTCGCTGCGTTCGGTGCCCTGGTTGGGGGATGGGCTGTGGCGCGGAAGCGTGATCTTCGCGGACGAGCGCAGGTTTTGGTGGCGGCGAGCGTCTTGCCTGTTGAACGACGAAAACATCGCGTCGGTTCAGCAACTCACGTAGCCCAGGCCCCACTCCTCACGACCCCCTCCCCCGAGTTTCGCTTTGCCCCGGGCACGCGGGAAACAGACCGAGACGAGCAGCGGCGCTCGTCTCGGTCTGACCCTGCGTTCAGTCGCCGAGATCGACTAGACGAGCGGGTTCTCGTCGCTCATATAGACGGTGACGCGAGCGAAGCGCCCATCTTCGATCACGAAGAAGTTGCTGTTGTTCATCTTGACCTCACGCCCGTCGTCGTAGTTGTTGCGTGCGACGAACTGCGACGCGATCAGCTGGTTGTCGACGTCGACAACGTGGCTGAAGTCACCGTGATAGATCGTCGGCGTGTCGTTCATGAAGTCGCTGAACATGCGTCGGATGGCGTCTTGCCCGACGTGCTGGATCTTTGCTGTCTCGACGCGTAGCGTCGCATCGTCCGCGAAACAGCCGACCGCCGGGTCGAGATTCTTGTTGTCGACGTTATGGAAGTAGCGGTTCTCGACGAGGTCAACCAACTCTGCCGCGCTGAGCTTACTCATGGCCCGTGTCCTCTCCGTCGTGTCTGTGAGGGGCGGGGTCGATCCTAGTCGCAGCCTGCCTCCAGGCGGATCGGTGAAGCGAGACGGGCCGGAGTCGTCGAGTTCGCGTGACCTGCCCCGGCGTCTGTCGAAAGCCGCCGGCGGTCTAGAAGAAGTCGGTTATCGAGAGGAGGGCCGGCCCCAGGATGACAATGAACATCACGGGAAAGATGAACAGCGCGGTCGGCGGGATCATCTTGATCGGGAGCTTCGCCGCCTTCTCCTCTGCGACGGCCTGGCGTCGCTTGCGTGCATCTTCGGCCTGAACCTGAAGCGTCCGGCCGAGTGGGCTCCCGAGCTCGTCAGACTGGATGACCGCCTGCGTGAAGTAGTTGACCTGGCTGAGCTCGATGCGGCTGGCCATGTTCTTGAGCGCCTGCCGCCGGTCGATGCCGATCCGCATCTCGCCGAGCGTGAGATTGAATTCCTCGACGACCGGTCCGTCGAGCGAATCGGCCAGCTTCGCGACGGACGCGTCGAAGCTGAGGCCCGCCGTGACGCTGACGGCGAGCAGGTCGAGCGCGTCTGGCAGATCTGCTGCGATCCGATCTCGGCGAGATCGCTTGCGCATCGTCAAGTAGACGTCGGGAATCATGAACATCGCGACTGCTACGAGCGCGACGAGGCCGATACCTCGAAGTGCTCCGTCGGCGTTGACCGCGAGCATGCCGCCGAGTAGAACGCCGAGGGCGCCAAGCAACGTCTTCGTCGCCAGGAACGACATTGGCGAGAGTCGCCGCGCGAGGCCAGCAGCAACGATCTTCAGGCTGATCGAATCGAGCGTCGCTGAGGGCGAGAGTCGTAGGGCGACCGGTGCGAGCCACCGCTGCGCGCCCGACCAGGCGGCGCCTGAACCGACAGCCATCTCGTCGGAGTCCGCCACGTCGGCGTAGGCTCGCGCCCGTGCGAGCGAAGCTTTGCGCTGCCGGTTCGGTCGCGTCAGGGCCTCGGCGACAAGTCCGAGCGCGCCGACGAGGAAGAGGAGAGCCAGGATCAGGATCATCAACATCAACCCCTAAAGCTTGTGAGCTTCTTCAGAATGACGGTGCCGATGGCCAGACCGATCAGTCCAACGAGGACCATGATTCGCCCCGTGCTCGTTGTGAACAGCGGCTCCATGTAGTCGCGCCGGAGAAGCGTGAGGCCGATCGCAGAGACGAACGGCAGCGCGATCAGAACGTACGCCGACATGCGCCCCATTGCTGTCAGGCCGCGAATCTTCGCTCGGAACCTCTGGCGTGAGCGCACGGTCTCGGCCACGGTTGTAAGTAGGTCGGCAAGGCTGCCTCCGACCTCTTGCTGGATCGCGATCGCGTTCAGTACGAACGTGAACTCCTGCGAACGGATGCGAGCGGCCATTTCGGCGAGCCCCACGTCGAGCGGCTTGCCCAGGCCGGTGTCGGCAAGAGCTCGCTTGAATTCGGTCGCCGCAGGCTCTTGGCCATCTTCGACGATGACCTTCATGCCGTGGTTGATCGTGTGCCCGGACTTGAGACTCGATGCGAGTGTGTCGAGCAGGTCGGGAAGCTGACGATCGAACTCCTGCGAGCGCTTCTTTGCTCGCGTCGAGAACCATGTGAGTGGGAGGATGACCCCGGCCACCGCCGCCAGAACCGCGGCGAGGATCGACTCCGTCAGGACGCTGGCGACCACCGCCAGGCCGAGCCCGGACAAGGCGACGAGATAGAAAACCTCGACCGTGCGCCGCTTGATGTTGGCGCGCCAGAGCAGGAGGCTCAGATCTCGCCAAGCCTTGCGGTCACCCAGTCGCCGCTCCGTGCCCCTGAAGATCGCTCCGAATGCGGACGGCGCATCGCTGCCGTTGCCGTCTACGTGAATCGCGGTTGCTCCGGCCTCGAGATGAGGTGCGAGCCGGTTCTTGAGCCAGGCGCTGCGAGGCCGTGCGAGCACGTACGACGAGACGATCAGGGCGAGGACGCCGATCACGATGCCGACGGCGACCGGTCCCCAGGTGCTCTCGTACAGCACTTCGGGGATGACCGCGAGGGGAGACTCGGACACTAGGACCACACCCCTCGTGCGGGCTGACGCCAGTCAGAATCGAAGAACTCGTTCGGTAGTCGAATACCGCGCGCTGCCAGCTTGTGCTGAGCATGTGGCTGGAGCCCCGTGGGCCCGAGGGGCCCCAGGTACGACACGAATCCGTCGGTCGTGATCTCGTTGGAATCGGCCCGTGAGGCCGCGATGAACACGTCCTGGAGCGTGATCACCTCCGACTCCATGCGAGGAATCTCCGTGATGTGGGTAATCCGTCGCGAGCCATCGGCGAGCCGGGAGAGGTGGACGACCATGTCGAACGCGCTCGCGATTTGCTCGCGAATTGCCCGGTGCGGAAGCTCGACGCCCGCTGTCAGCACGAGCGTCTCGAGACGCGAGAGCGCATCGAGCTCCTCGGCTTCGATGTTGAGATCGACGTCCGGAATAGGATCCCCGTGCGGGTCATGAGTGGGATGACCGAGCGAGGCGTCGATGTGCGCTTCGAGACTCTCGGAAAGCGCATGCTCGAGGCGGTCAGCCTCGTCGTGGACGTCGG
>JAUVPB010000285.1 GCA_030598925.1 Actinomycetes bacterium | reverse complement strand
GCCTCGATCGCTGCCTCGCAGTAGGCGATCCCGTTGGCGAGCGTGAACGCGAGTTCCTGCGCCGCGCTCGAGCCCGCCTCGCGGATGTGGTAGCCGGAGATCGAGATCGTGTTCCACCTCGGGATGTGGTCGCGGCAATATGCGAACAGATCGGTCGTGATCCGTATCGACGGTCGCGGCGGGAAGATGTAGTTGCCGCGCGCAACGTACTCCTTGAGGATGTCGTTCTGCACGGTGCCGCGCAGCTGGTCCGGCGCGACGCCCTGCCGCTCGCCGACCAGTTCGTACAGCAGCAACAGCAGGGCCGCCGGCGCGTTGATGGTCATCGAGGTCGAGACCTGGTCGAGCGGGATCCCGTTGAACACCCGCATCATGTCGGCAAGCGAGTCGATTGCTACGCCGGAGCGTCCAACCTCGCCCTCAGCCCTGGGGTGATCGGAGTCGTAGCCGAGCTGTGTAGGCAGGTCGAATGCCACTGAGAGGCCCGTCTGTCCGCGCTCGAGGAGGTAGCGGAACCGCTCGTTTGTCTCCTCGGCTGAGCCGTAGCCCGCGTACTGCCGCATCGTCCACGGGCGGCCCCGATACATGTCCGGATATGGCCCTCGCGTGTACGGATACGCCCCCGGGGGCTCGCGATGTGCACCGTCGCTCGGCTGGTAGACGGGCTTGATTTCGATCCCCGAGTCGGTCTCTCGTCGCTCAGCGCTCACCCGCTCATCGTAGAGCGGTTGACCGGCCCCGCGCTCATCGACCGCTGGCTGTGGTCGGGCCGATACACTCGCCCGCTATGGACCTGATGGAGTATCAGGGCAAGGAGCTGTTTCGGCAGCTTGGTATCCCAGTATCGGACGGCCGGGTCGCCCTCACGCCCGCCGAGGCGCGTGCCGCGGCTGAGGAGCTCGGCGGACAGACCGTGGTCAAGGCGCAGGTGCCCACGGGGGGTCGAGGCAAGGCCGGGGGTGTCAAGCTCGCAGGGAATCCGGACGAGGCGGAAGCCCTCGCCAAAGACATTCTCGGGCTCGATATCAACGGCCACATCGTGCGCACCCTTTGGATCGAGAAGGCCTCCGACATCGAAAAGGAGTACTACCTCTCGGTCACCTTCGATCGAGGCGAGAAGAAGCCGCTGTTCATGCTCACGAAGGAGGGCGGCGTCGACATTGAAGATGTCGCCGAGAACACGCCCGACAAGCTCGCGCGCTTGCATGTTGACCCGTTGACGGGGTTCCGGCCCTTCCAGGCTCGCTGGCTGACCTTCACCGCAGGAATCACCGACCCGTCGGAACAGAAGCAGGTTTCGAGCATCATCGCCAAGCTCCACGCGGGCTTCTCATCACTGGACGCGATGCTGCTCGAGATCAACCCGCTCATCGTGACGCCTGACGGCGAGGTCAAGGCGCTTGACGCCAAGGTGACGATTGACGACAACGCCCTCTACCGGCACTCCGACATCGCCGAAATGCGCGACGTCGAGGGCGACGACCCGCAGGAGCGGATGGCGCGGGAGCGAGACGTGACGTACGTCAAGCTCGACGGTGAGGTCGGAATCCTCGGCAACGGTGCCGGGCTCGTCATGTCAACTCTTGACGTGGTCGGACAGGCCGGCGGCAAGCCCGCGAACTTCTGCGACCTCGGCGGGGGAGCGCAGGCCGACTCGGTCGTAGCGGCGCTCGAGGTCATCACGTCGGACACCGGCGTGCGCGGCATTCTCTTCAACATTTTCGGGGGCATCACACGTGGCGATGAGGTCGCGCGAGGCCTGCTCGACGCACTCGACCGAATGAGCATCGACCTGCCGATCGTCGTGCGCCTCGACGGTACGCTCGCGGCCGAAGGTCGGGCCCTGCTGGCCGAGAAGGCGCCCGGCAACGTCCACGTCGAAGCGACCATGCTCGACGCGGCTGCGCGCGTCGTAGCCCTGTCGCGGTGACCGTGGCGCCGTCGGTCTGGGACGGGCGCGCCGAGCGCTACCGAAATAGCGAGACCCATCGGAGCGGCGCCGATCTCGACCTGATGATCGAGTTGTGCATGCCGGGCGCTGAAGTCAGCGCCCTCGACGTCGCGACCGGCGGCGGCCATGTCGCAGACCGCTAGCGCGTAGACGGCTGTACGGTCACGACGACGGACGCCTCGCCGGCCATGCATCCGGACGCTGTCTGCGACGCGGCCTCGCTGCCCTTCCCCGACAGCGCGTTCACGCTCGTCGCCACCCGGTATGCCACCCACCACTTTCCAGATATCGAGTCGGCGGTCCGCGAGCTGGCTCGAGTCGCAGACGATCGGGTCGTGGCGGTCGACACGCTCTATCAGGGCGACGAGATCGAAGAGGCCGAGCGCATCCGTGACGCCGACCACGTTCGCAACTACTCGGAGGTCGAGTGGCGGGGGCTCTTCGCTGCTGCGAGCCTCACGGTTGACGCCTGCACGGTCATGGACAAGTGGATGAACCTGGATGCGTGGCTTGCACGCACCGGCTGCGACGGCGACGATGCGGCGGCCGTGCGGCGGCTTGTCGCTTCCCGGACGCGCGGCAGTGACTGGAATCTGCCCGTGATCGTGATCAGAGGAGGGACGAGCTAGAGACCATGGCCATCATCGTCGACAACGACACGCGACTGGTCGTTCAGGGGATCACGGGTCGCGAGGGAACGTTCCACGCTCTGCGGAATCGCGACTACGGCACCAACGTCGTCGCAGGCGTCACGCCCGGGAAGGGCGGCGCGTCGGTCGAAGGGATCCCGGTGTTCGATGCGGTGCGGGACGCTGCCGCTGAGACCGATCCGAACACGGCGATGGTGTTCGTGCCGGCCCGCTTCGCGGCCGACGCGATCTTCGAGGCCGTCGATGCTGGCATCGAGACGGTGATCTGCATCACCGAAGGTATTCCGGCCCACGACATGCTGCGCGTCTACAACCACGTCCGCCCCCGTGGCATCCAGCTGGTCGGGCCGAACTGTCCGGGCATCCTCTCGCCAGGCAAGGCCAACGTCGGCATCATCCCGGCCGAGATCTTCAGCGCCGGCTCGGTCGGCCTCGTGAGCCGCTCCGGCACGCTCACTTACCAGATCGGGAACGAGCTCACCCAGCTCGGTATCGGTCAGTCGACGATCGTCGGGATCGGCGGCGACCCCGTCGTTGGATCGTCGTTCATCGACG
>JAUVPB010000108.1 GCA_030598925.1 Actinomycetes bacterium | reverse complement strand
CCTGTCCCTTGAAGTCGATGTCCGCGATCTGCTCGAACTCAAAGTGCTCGCTACCCAGATCGAAATCGCCCGCAGTAAACGAGATCGTGCCGCCGCCGCTCTGCTTCAGCCGCAGCACGGCGGACTCGACGACCGATTTGAGCGGGCCGAAGCTCCCCGCGCCCGTCGACTCCAGCACCGCGAGGTAGCTGACCGCGCCGATACGGGACACGACGTATGTCGACGCCGGTGAGCCTACGAGCTCTCGCCCGCTGCGATCCGCGGTTGAGCCAACAGCCCCGGCGGTGCCGACGAGCAAGAAGACCGGGACGCTCGCCAGAATAATGGCAAGGCGAATGCGCACGGTCATGAGTCCCGCTTCCCCCAAAGCTCCTCTGAGTGTGACTCATTTCTCGGTAGACCGTACGGTTTACCGAGGCGGGACTCTCAGCGGCGCGGCAATGGCTGCCAGCTCGGGAAGAAATCGGGCTCGCTTGTTCGGGTCAGCCGCTTCTGCCGGCTGCCGTTCGGATTCATCGTGTAGATGTCGCTCCGGAAGCCGAGGAAGTCATCTCCGTTGAAGACGATCTTCTTTCCGTCGGTCGACCAGTCCGTAGCACTGTCCGCCCGCGGCCTCTGTTGCACGTGCCGTCAGGAGGCGCAGCCAGACGCGTTCAGTTCAGCGGCGGGTCTAGGGTTCGGCCATGCGTTGGTGGCGACGACGATCGAGACCGACCGACGACTCGCACGAACGATGGAAGCGAGGCCTCGAACACGAGCGGACGTTCTGGGAGAGCTGGCTCGCTACCGACGGCGGAGCCTGGCCGGACGACTTCGCGGCGCGCTTCGACCCGATACTGCAGCTGCAGCCGCATGTGCGTCGCCACCTGATCGAGCCCCTCGGCAACCCCCGTCCGTGTGCTTGACGTCGGCGCAGGGCCGGCAACCGTCCTCGGCAAACGGCTGGATGACGAGGGGCTCGACCTCGTACCAGTCGATCCGCTCGCTCCGTTCTTCGACGAGCTGCTGGCCAGGCACGACGTGACGCCCCCGGTTCGCACTCGCACAGCTGACGGCGAACAGCTCGGGAAAGTCTTCGACGAAGCCTCCTTCGACCTCGCCTACGCTCGCAACAGCGTCGACCACAGCTACGAGCCGATGACAACGATTCGCCAGATGCTCCGAGTCGTCAAGCCCGGGCACCGCATCGTCCTCGAGCATCGGATCGACGAGGGCGAGCACGAGCGCTACGAGGGTCTCCACCAGTGGAACTTCCGCCAAGAGGACGACCGGCTGATGCTGTGGCAACCCGGTGCCACGCTCGACGTCGAAGAGCAACTCGGCGGCCGCGGGCATCTTGTCGAAACCAGAGAGCAGGACGGATGGATAATCGCCGCACTCGAGCGACCAGCCTAACCTGCCGCGCACGTGCGGGTGCCCTCGGCGACGCCCCGTCGGATGGCTGCCGGGCCGGCGACCCAAGCCCCACGTAGTCTCGTCCCTGTGATGCGCGTCGCCGCCCTAATGAAGAGGACGCCATGAAGGCGATCGTCCAGAACGAGTACGGCTCAGTTGATGTCCTGGAACTCAGGGAGATCGACCGGCCAATCCCCGGCGACGACGAGGTGCTCGTTCACGTTCATGCCGCCGGCGTTGATCCAGGCGTCTGGCACCTCATGGCGGGCCTGCCGTACCTGATCCGCATCATGGGCTTCGGGCTTCGTGCGCCCAAGACCCGTGTTCGCGGCACTGATGTCGCGGGGCGCGTCGAGACGGTCGGCAACAGCGTGACGCAGTTTCAGGTCGGCGACGAGGTGTTTGGCGGCTGCGACGGCTCGCTCGCCGAGTACGCGTGCGCTCGAGAGGACAAATTCGCCCCCAAGCCTGCAAACGTCAGCTTCGAGCAGGCGGCAGTCGTGGCCGCGTCCGGCTTCACCGCCCTGCAGGGCGTTCGCGACCACGGGAAGGTTCGGCCAGGGCAGAAGGTTCTGATCATCGGCGCAGCGGGGGGCATCGGCACATTCGCGGTGCAGATCGCCAAATCGCTCGGAGCAGACGTCACGGGCGTGTGCAGCACGACGAAGACGGACCTGGTCCGGTCAATCGGCGCCGACCACGCCATCGACTACACGCAGGAGGATTTCGCCGATGGCCGGCAGCACTACGACGTGATCCTCGACACCGCGGGCAACCGGCCGTTGCGACACCTGCGGCGTGCCCTCGCCCCCCGGGGAACGCTCGTGATCATCGGAGGCGAAGGCGGCGGACGGTGGTTCGGGGGCGTTGGCCGCCAGCTCCGTGCGCTCCTGTTGTCACCGTTCGTGCGCCAGCAGCTGCGCACGTTCATCGCGACGGACACCCACGCGGACCTAGAGTTCCTGAAGGAACTCATCGAATCCGGCCAGGTCACGCCCGTGATCGACAGGACATATCCGCTAAGCGAGACGCCCGAGGCGATTCGCCACCTGGCGGAGGGACACGCGCGTGGGAAAACCATCATCAGCGTCCGCGGCGAGACCGCCTGACACTGTCGGAGGCGGGCGAGATGAAGGCAATCGTTTACGACAACTACGGCTCACCGGACGTCCTGGATCTCCGGGAGATCGACAAGCCGCAGGTCAAGAACAGTGAGGTGCTCGTGCGTGTCCACGCAGCCAGCGCCAACCCCTACGACTGGCACTTCATGCGAGGCGAGCCGTACTTCATGCGCATGATGACCGGCCTGCGCGCACCGAAGGCCAATGGCCTCGGCGCCGATGTGGCAGGCCACGTCGAAGCGGCCGGCGACAACGTGACGCGGCTCCGCCCCGGTGATGAGGTGTACGGCGAGGTCGCTGAATCCGGCTGGGGCACGTTCGCCGAGTACATCTGTGCCCCAGAGGACTGGCTCGAACCGAAGCCAACCAACCTTACGTTCGAGCAGGCCGCTGCCGTGCCCCTGGCCGGGGTGACGGCGCTCCAGGGTCTGCGGGATCACGGCAAGCTCCAGACCGGCCAGCACGTCCTGGTCGTAGGCGCCTCAGGCGGCGTGGGAACACTTGCGGTGCAGATCGCCAAATCGCTCGGAGCCGAAGTGACCGGCGTGTGCAGCACGAGAAACGTAGACCTCGTCCGATCACTCGGCGCCGACCAGGTCGTCGACTACACGCAGGAGGACTTCGCCCAGGCCGGACAGCGCTACGACCTCATCTTCCAACTGGCGGGGACCCGCTCGGCCTCGGGCTGCAGGCGGGCCCTGGCCCCCGAGGGGACTCTCGTACTCGGCAGCGGGTCGGGGGGCGGTCGCTTGCTCGGTCCCGTCGGTCGGATCGCCAGGGCGCTCATGTTGTCACCGTTCGTTGGACAGAAGCTCGTCCCGTTCATCGCCAAGAAGAACAAGGAAGACCTGCAGCTACTACGGGAGCTCATCGAAGCCGGCGACGTCACGCCCCTGATCGACAGGACGTACCCTCTGAGCGAGACGCCCGAAGCGATTGGGTATCTGGAGCAGGGGCACGCGCGAGGCAAGGTCGTCGTCACCGTCTGAGGCTCTGAGGACGCCGGAGACGACCTGGCGACTATTCCACGAACGAACGGAGCGTGACCCAGACGCCTCCTTCACCGACGGCCACATCCTGAACGTAGTCGCCGACAGTGATCGTCTCGACGTCGTTCGTCACGACGCTGCGCATATGCGCCCATTCAGTCTTGCATATCCGCATCATTACATGCATAAATGCATGCGTGCCAACCTCGATCACGATCAGAGACGTCCCAGACGAGACCCGCGACGAACTCGCCTCACGCGCCGCCCGCACCGGACGCTCGCTTCAGGAGTATCTCCGAAACGAGATGATCGAACTCGCCCGCAAGCCCGACATCGAGCCTTGCTCTCGCGTGCCGTGGCACGAAAGCAAGCGACGAACTCGACCCTGCCAGCAGCGAAGATCCTGTCCCATCGGGACGCCAACCGTCGTTGACGGTCGTGATCGACTCGCCGGTCGTGGTAGCGGCCCTGGTCGACTCGGGCGCAACGGGACGTTGGGCGGTGGACCGGCTGCAGGCAGATCGCTTGGCGGCGCCGCATCTGATGCCAATCGAAGTAACGAACGTGCTCCGACGAGCCGAGATCGGCGGCGACGTCTCCCCCCGAAACCGCAGCGCTCGCCTACGCCGATCTACTCGATCTGCCCGTGGATCTCTACCCGCTCGAGCCGTTCGCCGAACGCGTGTGGCAGCTGCGCGCCAGCGTCACAGCCCACGACGCATGGTACGTCGCACTCGCTGAGTCACTGGAGACCTCGCTCGCGACGCTGGACGAACGACTTTCGACGGCGCCCGGTCCGACCTGCCGGTTCGAAACCCAAACGTCCAGGCCGTGGCTAGCGCCCTAGCGGACGCGGATCAGCCGAGCCTGAGTCAGCCATCACCTGAACCCACGAGGCGACGCGCACGCATGCAAAACACCGGGGTTCGGTTCGCACGCACAGAGCTGCATGGACTGCGATGTTTGGGAGGAATCAGACTGCGGTCCGTGCGGGCGCAGTCGCAGCGGGCCATTTTCCCGTTCGGCCCGTAGGCAACGGGCACCTGCGTCACGCGGCCCTGCGAAACCTCGCGCTCGCACACAGCGAACGCCGCGCGATGCCAGGTGGAATGATCCCGTCCCGACCCGAAAGGAGCGTCATGGCTGAGAGCGTCTACAAGGTCATCGAGCTGATCGGTACCAGCGACGAATCGTGGGAGAAAGCGGCGACGGCCGCAGTCGAGCAGGCCTCGTCGTCTCTGAGGGATCTTCGGATCGCCGAGGTTGTCGAACTGGACATGACCATCGACGACGACAAGGTGTCCGCCTACCGCGCCAGGGTGAAGGTGTCGTTCCGGATCGAAGGCCGCGCCGACTAACGCGGCTCATAGGGCGGCAACATCGGAGGCCACGTGACAGACGAGGGCGACCCAGGCTTCTACGACTCGATGTACGGCCACTTCGCCGAGGACCTGTACAAGCAGATCCGGGCCGAAGCGTTCGGCGAAGACATCGGCCAGAACTCGTGGCTCAGCGCCGGCGAGCACCGGCATTTCTTCACCAGGATGGCCCTCTCCGGCGCTGACCACGTGGTGGAGATCGCAAGCGGCTCGGGTGGCCCAGCCCTCTTCATGGCGGCCGAGACGGGCTGCTCGGTCACCGGCGTCGATCTCCACGAGGACGGCGTTGCCAACGCGAACGCTGATGCTGCCGCCCGGGAACTCGGTGAGTCGGCCCGGTTCGTGCACATCGATGCGCGTGAGCCTCTTCCGTTCGAGGACGAGTCGTGCGACGCCGTCATCTGCATCGACTCGATCAACCATCTCTACGACCGTGCTGCTGCGTTCGGGGACTGGTTCCGTGTGCTTCGATCCGGTGGCAGATTGCTGTTCACCAACCCGGTAACGGTGGCGGGCATGCTGCGACGCGACGAGATGATCAGTCGCAGCGGCTCGATGGGCGACTTCGTCTTCACGCCGGTCGGACTCGACGAAGCGCTACTGGCCGACGCCGGCTTCACGGAGATCGAGGTCGAGGATGCGACCGAAGGTATGGCGAGAATCGCCGAGTCGTGGCGGAAGGCTCGCGACGGCTTCAAGAGCCAGCTCGACGAGATCGAGGGATCGGAGGCCAACGCCAGCACGCAGGACTTCCTCGGCGTCACCGCGCTCCTGGCCACGGAGCAACGGCTTACTCGCCCGGCCTATCTCGCGCGGAAGCCCGCCGTGTAGCGGCGCCCCGACGGTTAGGAGGACGTCCAGACGGCGTCGGAGCCGAGGCGTGAGCCGTCGATCCCGACGGCGACGAGCCCGGGGCCGCCCACGACCACGTCGCTCGTCACCTGCCCTCCGGGCCGTGGAGCGTCTGCGCCTCGTCGGCCGCGACGGTCCAGGTGAGGCCGTCCTCGGAGGTCCGGACGAGCGGGTCGAGGTCACGGGCCTGTTGCCGGTGGCCCACGGCGATGAATCCCGGCCCGCCGACGTTGACCGGCATCGGTTCTCCGCTCTCTTCACCGGTGTCGGGCAGATCGCTCTCGGGCACGCGTGTCCAGGCCAGCCCGTCCTCGGACGTTCGGATCGCAGCGCCTATCGAAGTCGGAGCCAGGGTTGCGCGTTCCTCGAACAGGAACCCGAGGAACGACGTGCCAATGCTTGCCGAGTCGGTGCCCGCTGCCACGAAACCGGAGTCGCCCGCAACGACATCGGTCGTCTCGAGCCACCGGGCTGGTTGACCGAATACCTCGTCGTCGTCTGAGCGCGGCTAGCGGGCTGCGCGAGCCCCATAGCCGCGATTTACGCCGCTTGGCGCCTGGCGTAGCCATGCCCGAAAGACCCTTGCTTCAGGGCGTTAAGCGCCCTTAAGCACCCCTTCAGGACCGGTTCAGGGAGCGCTTAGCGCCTCGCCGGATTGTGCCTCTCAGAGGGACCGCACGGAGCGGCCCCAGACGGAGAGAGGGACACGATGGGGCGCAGGAATCACACAAAGGGAAACAGGGCAAAGACAGTCATCGCAGCCCTCGCCGTAGTGATCACCGGAGCCGTCGCCGGCTCAGCCATCGTGCTAGCGGGCGGAAGCGCAGAGGCAGCCGCAGTCGAGACGCCGCAGCTCTGCAGCGCAGGCGAGCAGGTCGTCGAGTCGGTCGTGCCGCTCCGGGGCGCCGACGAGCCCATCTGCCTCCCGATCTCGGAGAAGGCAGACACCAGCAGCCGGATCGACCCGAACTACACCCGGGCCGCCACCACCGCCATCGCCGAAGCCGCGACGCTGGTCGATCAGGTCGAAGCGCAGGACGTCACAGTCGTCTGCTGGAGCAACGACGACTGGGCCCGCATCGCCGACTGGTTCAAGGCACAGGGCATCGACAGCATCGCACGCGCCTTCGGATTCGTCTCGATGCCATCGAACGTCGTCAACCTCTCCCCCTCCATCTGCGACAAGCTCGACGAGATCGTCTACCAAGGCGCCCGCCCCGACACGATGACCGCCTCGAACGCGGTCGGCGTCATCGTCCACGAAGCACTGCACACCACCGGCATCGCCGACGAGGGCCAGACCGAGTGCTACGCGATGCAGCTGACCGCGACCGTTGCAGCCGAGCTCGGCACCGACGACGCCTACGGCGCCACGCTCGCCGACCTCAACCTCGAGCTCAACACCACCTCGCGGGCCGGCTCCGTCTACGACAGCCCCGAGTGCCACGCCGGCGGCAGCTACGACCTCGACAACAACACCCTCTGGCAGTAACCCGATCCGCAGAGCACCACGACAGCCCGCCCCCGACTCTCCCCGAAGCAAATCGACTCACATAAGGAGACAGAGATGCAAGGACGCACACCCATATCGACGATTCTGAAGCGACACGCGATCGTGATTGCCGTTGCACTGGCCGCACTCGCAGGAGGGAACGCCGCCACAGCGGCGACCGAGAGCCCGAGCTTCGCTCCGAACCCCGAGGATGTTCAGCAGGCGGCTCGCGACAGGGGCCTGCCGAATCGGCTCCCGGACGCGACGCCGAACGTCGACGGAGCGCAGGTTCCAGCGACCGTCGATCGCCCAACGCGCCAGAGCGAAGGCTCGGCGGTGGATACGGGCGGGTTCCCCACGCAGTCGGTACTCATCGGCGGATCGATCGGCGCGGGCATCGGTCTCGCGCTCGCGGCGTTCGTGTTCTTCGGTGGACGTCGACGAGGCGATCCGATCAGCACCTGAGCAGCAAGACGGGGTGAGTCGGGTGAGGAGGCGGGCCTTCGGACCCGCTTCCGCGCTGATGGAGCGGCGCTAGCGCTTCCGCCGCGCGTGGAGTGGTGCTAGCGCCGCCCGCCGAGCGTCCACGTGAACCTGGTCATCGTCTCCTGCGGTGCCAGCCCGCCCGGGCGTAGACCTCGACGCACGAGCAGCACGGGCGGCTTCGCGCCGCGAACGATCGCGTGTCGCACCGGCCCGAGACCCTCCTGGCGCCAGTTGGGCGAGAGGCCGATCAGAACGAGTCCGGCGTCGTCCGCGGCCGCGATGACGGCCTCCTCCCCGGGTTCTGCAAGTACCGGCTCGGCATCGACGCGCGCGATCTGCTGCACCATCAGCGACGCGCTTGCGAGTAGCCGGCTCGCGTCGCGCCGCCCGCCGTCGGGGTCAGCATCGGTGCCGAGCAGCTGCAGGCCGGCGCCCTGGGAGCTGGCGATCCAGGCCGCCAGCTCGACAGCCGCCCACTCGTGATCCTCGCCGCCGAAGGGAACGAGCACCGGATGATTCGGGCCCGGCGACACAGCACCTTCGCCGCGAGGCGCCAGGAACGCGACGTCGCACGGAGCGCTCTCAAGCAGCTCGCTAGCGGCGGCGTCGAAGGTGCCGGTGTCAACGAGGGAGCTGGGCGCGTCGACCACCGCGAGGTCGACGTCCTGCTTACCCGCTAGTCGGATCGTGTCAGCCCCCTGCTCCTGCGAGCTGAAAGCGGCCGATCGAGCGGGAACGCCGCGGCTGACGAGCCGACTCTTGTGCTCCCGCACGCGGCTCGTCGCCGACGCTAGGTCGCCGTCCTCTGGCACAAGGCTGACCAAGATGACCTCGCGCGCCGGGTCACGGGCGAGCGGCTCGGCCAGGGCAAGCAGGGACTCGAGGTGCTCGTCGGCCCACGGCACGACGAGAATCGACCGGTCGGTCTCGGGCAACTCCAGCTCGGGCTCCGGCTCCGCCACAGGTGCGGACACGGCCGGCGCGGCTGCGGGTGTGCCGGGCGCGTGGGCGGAAGCGCTGTCGGACCCGTCCTCCAGCTCGAGTGAGGGATCCTGTTGAAGAATGGCTTGCTCCAGCTGCTGCAACGCCCGGCCGGGATCGATACCGAGCTCCTCAACGAGCCTGGTGCGGGCGTCCTGGTACACGTTCAGCGCGTCCGCCTGGCGACCGGCTCGATAGAGCGCGATCATCAGCTGCAGCCGTAGCTTCTCTCGCAGCGGCTGATCCCGCACGAGCATCTCGAGCTCTCCGATCAGCGCTGCGGGGCGACCGAGCGCGAGGTCGGCATCGATCCGGCGCTCCAGGGCTACGAGCCGGAGCTCCT
>JAUVPB010000205.1 GCA_030598925.1 Actinomycetes bacterium | reverse complement strand
GGCCAAACCGGCCGGGCGCGCGACGAGAAGCATTACACAGCTAGCTACTCACGGGCGACCCGGCACGGCAGCCCGCGCAGCAGCCACGTTCCCATGATCGGATCGCAGTTTTCGGCCGTGTTCTCGGCACACGCGTCGATGTTCGTCGACCAGAAGCCGAACGGATCGACAGGGTCATCGTGCCGCTCCGGTTACCACCAACGGTCGGCGTGAACGACTCGCCCCGGCAGCGTGTCAGTGAGCCGCGCCTGCTGCCGGACGCCTCCGACGGGAGTCTCGACACGGACCCACTCTCCCTCCCGTACTCCTCGCTTGAGAGGAGCGCGGATGCGCGAGGGCTCGTTCTGCAACACATGCGCGCCCGCGCCCTTGGGGCAGACGAAGCCAGCACTCACCGGGTGGCTTCGGTCGCCCGTGATCTTCGTGACCCGGTCGTCCTCGATCTCCACCAGCACGCCACACTGCTGCGCCCACCCAAAGCACACAGCTGGCTCCGTCCAGTTCTTGGTCGCTGAAGACATAAGACCTCGTGGTCCTCATGGCGAACCTAGCGGTGCTTCCGTGGTCGGGTACTCACGGCGGAACAGGCCGAGTAGCCTGAGCGCGTGGGCAGCGACTTCGGGATCGGGCTGATCGGAGTAGGTCGCGGTGGAGCATCCTCGTATCACGCTCGCTCGTTCTCGTCGATTCTCAACGGCTTCGACCCGCTCCGTACACCTGCGGACTGGCCGGTTCACTCGAATCCGGTGACCGGAGCGCGGGTCACCGCGGTGTGGGACGAAGACGCCGCTGCCGCCAGGGAGCTCGCCGAGGTGTTCTCGATCGCTCGAGTAGCCCAGACGATGGAGGAGGTGGCCAGCGAGGTTGACGGCGTCATCGTGGTCGACGACATCACGATGACGCATCAGCAGCGTGCGAGGTTCTTTCTCCGGGAGGGAGTCCCGACGTTCATCGATAAACCACTGTCGTGCAGCTACGAGGAGGCGGTCGAGCTCGTCGAGCTCGCGGAGAGCGCCGGCACGCTACTCATGTCCTCCTCGGCACTGCGATATGCCAGGGAGATCGATGAGGCTCACTCGCAGCTCGCGGCGGTGGGGCCCGTGAGCCTCGCGACCGCGATCTGCCAGGGCCAGTACATGGGCGAGGACGCCGTCATCCACTACGGGATCCACCCGCTCGAGCTCGCGTATGCGGTCCTCGGCCCGGGAGTCACAACAGTTAGGAACGTCGGCGAGCAGGGTCGTCACGTCGTCAAGCTTGCCTACGCGGATGGGCGAGTTCTCGTCCTGCTCGTCTTCCCTGAGCTCGCTCAGACCTTTCGCCTGGACGTCTACGGTCAGGACGGTGCCACGTCGATCACGGTCGAGGACTGGGACTACTTCTACTGGAACATGCTCCAGACGTTCGTGGGCATGATCCGCGAGCGATCGCTGCCCATCCCACTGAGCGAGACGCTCGAGATCATCCGGGTGCTGACGGCCGCCAAGAAGTCCCTCACCGAGGGTGGAACGCAGATCTCGATCTGAGCGCAGCCGCGCCGGCGTCCGCCGGTCGCAGCCGAGGCCGGGCAGATGACGCGGTGGCGCGTCGCGAGCACGCGGCTAGCCTTTAGCGGTGTCGCCCACGCGCCGGTCGCTAACGACTCTGGCTGCCCTTGCGGCGGCCTCGCTGATGGCTCTGAGCAACGCGGGCCCAGCGGAGGGTGGACAGCTCGGCGGCTCGCCTCCGGGCACATATGTCGGCGTTATCGAGGGATTCTCGGGGCCTCCGTGGCCGCAACCAGCGCGCCGCGCCATGCTGCGGTGGATCGCAGCCCATGGCCTGAACACCTACGTCTACGCCCCGGTCGGCGACCCGTTTCAGCGGGAGCGCTGGCGCGAGCAGTACCCGCCGCGGCTCGCACGCAAGCTTGGTGAGCTCGCCGCCGTGTCGCGGCAACAGCGCGTGCGCATGCTCTACGCCGTGGCCCCGAGCGCGATGTGCTACTCGAGCGCCACCGAACGAGACACACTCGTTGCGAAACTCGAACAGGTTCGCGCGCTCGGCGTACGTGACGTCATGCTCGAGTTCGACGATATCGTCGGCGGTTTCGCGTGCTCTGCCGACTCTGCCACCTTCGGAGAAGGTGATGCGGCTCTTGGCGCAGCCCATGCGGCGGTAGCCAACGACGTCCTTGCCCGACTGAGGCGCACCAGTCGGGGCACGCGTCTGATCGTGGTGCCGTTCGAGTACTCGTTCGTCGAAGCGACGCCGTACCTCGAGGCTTTTGCCGCATCGCTGGCCCCCGGTGCCGACGTGGCGTTCACCGGCCGCTTCGTGGTTCCGTCGACGATCGATGTGTCTGACGTGAAGAAGATGACGGAGATCCTCGGGCGCCGCCCCGTTCTCTGGGAGAACTATCCGGTCAACGACTACGCGCCCGGCGCCTTGCATCTCGGACCTTTGGCCGGCCGCGATCCCGACCTTCCACGACATCTTGCGGGATACCTCGCCAATCCCACCAACCAGCCGACCTGGTCGCGGATACCGCTGCTCACGTTCGCCGAGTACCTCCGACTCGGATCTGCCTACGACCCCGCCAGAGCCTGGCGCGCGGCCGTGCGAGAGCTCGCGGCCGGGCAACGAGCGGCACAACACGTGCGCCGCTTCGCGGAGCTGACGCAGTCGATCACGACGCTCGACGACCACGAGCCGATCTGGTCGAAGGAGGCTCCGGGTCGAGCCAGGAGACTGGCCCGCCTGACGAGGTCGCTCGTGACAGGGGCGTGGCCGCAACCGCTGAAGGCCCTTCGCGATCGTTTCGCTCTTGAGGCTCGACTGCCGGCCGCCTTGGCCCGCACGCTTGGCCCCCGTTCACGCGCTGTCCGGGAGGCGCGACCATGGCTCGCGCGGCTCCGAGACGAGGCGCGCGCGGCACGACGGGCGCTGGGCGCGATCGAGGCGACCCAGCCGGCGATCACCTCCACTCGTGTTCGCAAACGCGCGGACGGCGGTTACGTCGTGTCCGGCCGTGTGGCTGCGCCCAGCGAGGCCGTGATCTCGTCGCGACTCCGACGAGCACGACTGGTCTGGGACCGAGCCAGCGGGTCCGCCGCCAGCATTCCGAGCGTTGCACTTCCCTTCCTGCTCGGCATTGGCCACGCGCGGAGTGCGTGCGCCGGCGGCCCGCTCACCCTGGCGCTCGACGGCAGAAACATCCGCGTTCTCAACGGAGGCCGCTTCGAAGCGCGGCTGGACGAACCGGGCGGAGTGCTGACGGTCGCGGCGGGCCGGAGTCAACGCACGGTGCGCACGTTTGGCGCCGCCCGACCTCCGTCCGACGGAGCCGCTCGCAGACGGTTGCGCTCCTTGCGGCAGCAGCTCGGCTCGGTCTTCGCCGAACTGGAGGGCGCGATCGTGCAGCGCGACGTTGCGGCCGTGGCGACACTGGTCTCGCCGCGGTACGAATCAGCCAGCGGCGTGACGGCAGACGATCTGCTGAGCCGCTGGACTCGACTTCTCCAGCGCACGAAGCTGATCCGTGGCGCGTCGTTCAGCGTGGTCGAAGCCGACTTCGGCGGTCAAGCCTGCGGTGGGCCCGTCGTAGCCGCCGTCGAGTGGAGCCTCGCCGGCGTTCTGCACAGCGGCGTCTTCCCCGGCGGGCTTCCCTTCACGTTCGAGTCCCGATCAGCATTCCTCCTCGAGAACAGCGGGAGTCGACGGAACCCAGCGTGGCGCATCGTCGGCGGGTTCGCCGATGCCCCCGACGGGCAACGAGTCACCGACCTCGTTGGTCCCTGAGCGGTCCCGGTACACCAGGAAGACGAGCATCTCACCATGCGTCGCCGAGCGCGCAGTCTGAATCCGTGGTGCACGCGTAGCATTGAGCAACGCCCGCCCCCACTCTGGAGACCTGAATGCCGCTGCCGCGATGGCTCGCTCAGATCAACAAGCGCGTATTCAATCCACGGGAGCTCAAGCGAGGTGTGAGGCCCGTGTTGACTCACCTGGGCAGAACGTCCGGAAAGACCTACCACACACCCCTCGAGGCCTACCCCGTCGGCAACGGCTACATGTTCATCCTGATGTACGGATCGGGATCGGACTGGGCCAAGAACGTGACGGCCTCCGGCACCGCCACGCTCAGGGTCGACGGCCATGACGTCGAACTCGTGTCGCCGAGAGTGGTTCCAAGAGAGGTAGCGTGGCCGCAACTACCCGAGACCGTGAAGCCGCCACCGAACTTCATGCGAGTAACCGGGGCTCTGCAGATGGACATCAGCGGCGATACGCGGCCCCCGCAGTAGCACTGAGACTGACCCAGCACGTTCACCCAAGGGGTCGGGTCGACTGGGCGACCTGACGGGCAGCTAGCGTCTGCTCGTGGAGTTTCGACGGATCGACGATCTGCCGCCGTATGTGTTCGCGACGATCGATCGGCTGAAGTTGGAGCTGCGGCGTGACGGTGCCGACGTGATCGACCTCGGCTTCGGCAACCCCGATATTCCCTCGCCCGAGGCCGCTGTCGAGAAGCTGGTGGAGGCCGCACCGAGAGCGCGCAACCACCGGTACTCCTCGAGTCGTGGGATCCCCAATCTGCGGCAGGCGATCACAGATCTGTACTCGCGGAAGTGGAACGTCGAGCTCGATCCCGAGACAGAGGCGATCACCACGATCGGCGCCAAAGAAGGCCTCTCGCATCTGATGTGGGTTCTGCTGCAGCCGGGCGACTCGGCTGTCGTGCCGAGCCCGAGCTACCCGATCCACATCTATGCGCCGGTGCTTGCTGGAGCCAAGATCAATCGAGTCCCGATCGGGACGGGACAGGACATGTTCGGCAGCCTTGTCGAGACGTTCGAGCGCTCCTGGCCGACCCCTCGGGTGGTGATTCTCTCGTTTCCTCACAACCCAACCACGGCCGTCGTCGACCTGGAGTTCATGCAACAGGCCGTCGACTTCGCGCGAGAGCACGATGTCATCCTCGTACACGACTTCGCGTACGCGGACATCAGCTTCGACGGTTATCAGCCGCCGTCGATCCTGCAGGCGGAGGGAGC